>NZ_JBNDHZ010000024.1:0-66979 GCF_056755355.1 Luteibacter sp. HAY1-4A | reverse complement strand
AGATGTGTATAAGAGACAGGATCCCGCGGCGGCGGGCAGGCTCGCCGCGAGCCCCCATCGCCGCTGAAGCGGCTCCCACAGTCGGTTAATCTCGCTCCATGACGCTCGAAACCATCCTCCTCATCGTCTTGTTGCTGCTCGCGCTGGCCTGCCTCGCGGTGCTCATCGTCCTGCTTTCCAGGGGCCGGCGGGACGACGCCGGCGGCGCCCGCTTCGACGCACTGCGTGACGATACCCGCCGCCTCGAAACCCTCATCCGCGAGGAGCAGCGCGCGGGCCGCGGCGAACTCGGCGAGAGCTTCGCGCAGTTCCGTGGCCACGTGCAGGAGCAGCTGCAGACGGTCGCCGAACGCCAGCACGAGCGCATCGAGGGCTTCGGACGCCGCCTCGACCAGCTCACCGAGCGCACGGACAACGGCCTGCAATCGCTCCGCCTCGGCCTGGCCGACGATTCGCGCAAGACGCGCGAGGAGTCCGCACTGACGCTCAAGCACTTCGGTGAACTCATCGACCAGCGCTTCGCCGCGCTCACCGGCGAGAACGAAAAGCGCCTCGGCGAGGTCCGCGCCACCCTGGAAACCCGGCTCGGCGCCATCCAGCAGGACAACGCGGCCAAGCTCGAGCAGATGCGCGCCACCGTGGACGAAAAACTGCAGGCCACCCTGGAAACCCGCCTCGGGCAGTCGTTCCAGCTGGTGTCCGAGCGGCTGGAAGCGGTGCAGCGCGGCCTCGGCGAGATGCAGGTGCTCGCCGCCGGCGTGGGCGACCTGAAGCGCGTGCTCACCAACGTGAAAACGCGAGGCACCTTCGGCGAAGTGCAACTCGGCGCCCTGCTTGAGCAGATCCTCATCGCCGAGCAGTACGCGGCCAACGTCGCCACCGTGCCCGGCTCCGCGGAGCGGGTGGAGTACGCCATCCGCCTGCCGGGCACCGACGATGGCGGCCCCGTCTGGTTGCCCATCGACGCCAAGTACCCGGTGGAGGACTACCAGCGCCTGCTCGACGCACAGGATGCCGCCGACGCGGACGCCGCCCATGCCGCCGGCAAGGCACTGGAACTGCGCGTGCGCGAGGAAGCGAAGCGCATCCGCGCGAAGTACATCGCGCCGCCGCATACGACCGATTTCGCCATCCTCTTCCTGCCCACCGAGGGCCTGTACGCCGAGGTGATCCGCCGGCCGGGCCTTTCCGACCAGTTGCAGCGGGAATGCCGGGTCACGGTGGCCGGCCCCACCACGCTCACCGCCCTGCTCAACAGCCTGCAGATGGGCTTCCGCACGCTGGCCATCGAAAAGCGCTCTTCCGAGGTCTGGCACGTGCTGGCGGCGGTGAAGAACGAGTTCGGCAAGTTCGCCACGGTGCTGGAAAAAACCCGGAAACAGCTCGACACGGTGCGCAACAGCATCGATACGGCCGGGGTACGCACCCGGGCCATCGAGCGCAAGCTCCGCGGCGTGGAGTCGCTGGGGTCGGAAGAAAGCCAGGATCTGCTCGACCTGGTACCGGGGTTGGACGATGGGGACACCGACGGCACCGAAACCCCGGACTAAGGGGGGCCGTTTGTGGGAGCCGGCTACGCCGGCGATCCCGCGGCAGCGGGCAGCTTGCCGCGAGTACCCATCGCCGCTGAAGCGGCTCCCACAGAAGACGGCTCCAGCGCGATGCAACAACGCTACAATGCGCGTTTGCACCCGCGAAGGAACCACCCCCGATGAGCGACGACGCCAAGTCCCGTCCGGTCAGCCGCGAACAGGCCGAAGAGGCCGTGCGCACGTTGCTGCTGTGGGCGGGCGAGGACCCGAAGCGCGAAGGCCTGCTCGACACGCCCAAACGAGTGGTGAAGGCCTATTCGGACTGGTTCCGGGGTTATGACGACGACCCGGCCGATTACCTGCGCCGCACCTTCGAGGAAGTGGAAGGCTACGACGAGATGATCGTGCTGCGCGACATCGAGTTCGAGAGCCATTGCGAACATCACATGGCCCCGATCATCGGCCGCGCCCACGTGGGTTACGTGCCCACCGACCGTGTGGTCGGCATCAGCAAGCTGGCCCGCGTGGTCGACGGCTTCGCGCGCCGCTTCCAGGTGCAGGAAAAACTCACCGCGCAGATCGCCCATTGCATCGAAGACACGCTGCGCCCCCGCGGCGTCGGCGTGGTGATCGACGCCAGCCACGAATGCATGACCACGCGCGGCGTACACAAGCGCGGCGTGTCGATGATCACCAGCCAGATGCTCGGCAGTTTCCGCGAAGATCCGCGCACACGCGGCGAGTTCCTCCGCTTCGTCGGCGTCGACCGTCGATAACCTTGAGCGGACCGGCCGACACCACCGTCCACGACGAACGCCTGCAGGATCTCTTCCGCGAAGGCATCGTCGCGGAAGACCTGCCCATGGTCTTCCCGCTCTTGCGCGGGCGCGGCCTGCTGCGCACGTTCTCCGCGCTGTTCCACGGCGGCGAGGCACAGGTGCTGCTGCGCCTGCTGGTGCTGCGCACGCTGGGCGGCCGCTCGCATGCCACGGAATGGACGCCGCAGGAGATTCGCGACCAGCTCGCCTTCGTCGATCCGGTGAAACTGGAAACGGTGGTGCAACGCCTGAAGGACCACGACCTTCTCGTGTACGACGGCGAGACCCTGCGCTACCGCGTCGGCCCGCTCGGCCGGAAGGCGCTCGCCGCGCTCGCAACCATGCTGGAGTTCGAGAACGACGACGATGACGGCCTCGGTTATCTCACCGCGCAGCTCGCGGCAGGACAAGCCGTCGGTCGCGTCTCGGTCGACGAACTCGGACACCTGCTCTCCCGTCTCACCGAGCTGAAGGAAGACTTCGACCGCGCGGTGCTCTCCGGTTCCGAACACCGCATCCGGCGCGCCGCGGAGCGGCTCGATTCGGTGTGGACCTGGGTGGAGAAAGGCACCGAGGTGGTGGCCGGCATCACGGAGAAGGAAGACCTCGAACCCGCGGCCCACCGGCTCGCGCAAGCCGTTGGACGCGCGCAGAGCGCGCTGCTCCGGCAGGCCGGCACCTTCCAGCGCGAACTCAACAAGATCGACCAGCACCGCGTGCATCTCGGCCGCACGGGGCTCTCGTCGTCCGACCTGGTGGGATGGCTGCGCGCGCAGGATATCGATGCCCTGGCCTCCTTCGAGGACGGCCAGTTGCTGCTGCCTCTGCCCGCTGCTTTCATCCACGACCAGATCGCGCTGGACGTGGCCGAATTCGAACTGCTCGAACGCGAACGCCTCGCTGCCGAGAGCACCGCACTCCCCGGTGCGGAAGAGCCGCCCGACACCGCGGACCTGCCCATGGACGAGGAAGACCTGCGCTTCCTCGAGGCGTGGCACGCGGAACTGGCCGCGGTTGCCGCGCCCGTGGAACTGGAGGCGACGCTGATCGGCGACGACTACGCCCTTTCCGCCTACCGGCTCTCGCTGCTTGGGCTGCTCGGCGACCCTGAGTCGGCGGCGCTGGAAGGTGGCACCGCCGACCTCGCGCGCCTGCCGCTCGCCCTCGAGATCGAGCCGCGCCTCATCGAGACCGACTTGCCCCAGATCGCCCTGGTGAGCGCGGGACGCCTGCGTCCGCGCGCCGCCACTAAGGACACCGACGATGCATGATGAAACCGCGAGCCTGGTTACCCGGCTCCTTGCACAGCGCTGGCTTCCGCGCGACGACGTCCAGGCGCGCAAGGCATTGCTGGACGAAGCATTCCGCGAAGACCTCGACCGCCGTCTGGAGGCCGTGGGACTGGAACTGCGCGAGCACCCCTACGCCGCATACATCGGCCTCGCCGTCGCGAGGAAGAGCGAGCGTGCCGTCTTCGGCGGCAGCGATAGCTGGATCTCCAACACCTTGCAGCTGGACCGCGATGGCGTGGCCCTGCTGGTCGTGATCTGGGCGCTCATCGTGTTGCCGAAACGGCAGCGCCAGCTGGAGCGTCAGGAAGTCGAGGCGTCCGCGTCGCAAAGCCAGATGTTCGCGGAGGAAAAACCGATATCGCGCGATCCGTCGCTCTCGCCCGTGATCGCCGAACGCACGCTGCTCGCGGACTTCGGCGAGAAGCTGGGCGGCAAGACACGCGTGGGTTTCAATCTCGGTACGCTGAACCGCCTGGGCTTCATCGTGCGTCGCAAGGGCGAGGTCGCCGAAGGCCCCCTGCTCGACCTGGCCTTCGACTACGAACGCACCGCCCGACGCATCCTCGACGGTGCGCTGGGCGACCTGCTGGGCAACGTGCCTGTGGGAGCCGCTTCAGCGGCGATACCGCAGCAGCGGGCAGACCTGTCGCAAGCACCCCTCGCCGCTGAAGCGGCTCCCACGGAAAGTGACGATTGGGAAACACTGGAAGACGAACTCGAGGAGAACGGCGATGTTTGATTTCCGCAGCCTCGAGGTCGTGCACTGGGACTACTGGCAGCGCTTCAGCCTGCCGTTGGATACGAACATCGTCACCGTGGTGGGCCCGAACGGTTCGGGCAAGACCACGCTGCTCGATGCCCTGCGCACCTTGCTCACCATCGATTGCGCGGGCAACCGCGACTACAAGAGCTACCTCCGCCACAATGGCAAGCCGTTCGCCTGGCTGCGCGCCCGCGTAGGTAACACGCCGGGACCCAGCGGCGAACGGCCGTTCTTCCCGCTGATGGACCGCGAGGTCACCCTCGCCTGCCGCATCCAGAAGAAAGGCGGCGAATGGACGCGCCAGTACGCCGTGCTCGGCGGCGACGTGGGCATCGAGGAGATCGAGCAGCGTGGCGACTTCCTCGGCCTGCGCGAATACCGCGTGCGGCTCGAAGGCGCGGGCCTGTCGCAGGCCATTCGTCGCGTACTCACCCTCGAACAGGGCGCTACCGACAAGCTCTGCCAACTGCCGCCCAAGGCACTGCTCGACCTCGTCTTCGACGTGTTCGGCGACAAGGCCGTGCTCGACGACTACCAGCGCGCACGCAACGAACAGATGGAGGCCGACCGCGAACAGCACGGGCTCGAACACCAGCTGTCGCTGATCGGCGTGAGCCTGCAGGAAGCGGAAGCTCGCGCACGCTCGTTCCAGGAATGGAACGCGCTGAAGACCGAGCGCGTGGACCTCGTGTCCGATGTCCTGCCTCGGACCGAGCTGGCCGACCTGGGCGCGGGCATCCGTGGCGCGCGTCCGCAACTCACCGGCGTGAAGCGCCGCGTGAGCGAACTCGAGCGTCGCGATACCGAACTCACCCGCCAGCTCGGCGAGTGGGACGCCAGCGGCGAGACACTGCGCGCCGAGCAACATGAAGCGGACCTCGCGCGCCAACAGACGCAGAAGAGTCTCGACGCCGCTCGCGCGGAACTCGCGCAGAACGACCTGCTGATCAAGCAGGAGGCACGCCTGCGCGAGATGGTGGCGGCACAGGGCGGTGCGAACCACGAGCGCCTGGCCGATGTCGCGCGCGACGCGCGCGCCACGGTGAACCAGCTGCAAGGCGAGGAAGCGCGCCTGCGTCAGGACCTCGGCACGTTGACCAGCCAGCTCTCCGCGTGGCGCAGCGGCCGTCGCTATACGCCGGATTTCGAAGCGTCGTTCCGCCGTGCGCTCGACGAGGCAGGCATCCGCCACAGCATGCTCAGCGAGATCGTGGAGATCGTGGAACCGCGCTGGCAGCCCGCCGTGGAGGCCGTGCTCGCAGGTTATCGCCATGTCGTGCTCCTGGACGATCCGCGCGATCGCGAGAAGGCGTGGAAGCTCGGCGAGCAACACCGCTACAAGCACTTCGTGGTGGCCGACCGCGCGCCCGCAGATACCGCCACGCGCGGCTCGCTGCTGGAAGTGGTGGCGTTCTCGGCCGCCGCGCCCGACTGGCTGTTGCGCAATCTCGACCGCATCCGCCGCGTCGACGACGCGGCCGAAGGCTCGAAGTTCGGACGCGAGCAGGACTGGATCACGCCGCAGGGTTACTTCCGCGAACGACGCGGCGGCCGCCACCTCGGCGTGGACGACATGTACTTCGGTGCGTCCGCCCGCGAGCGCCAGCTGCGCGACGGCGAAGCGAAACTGCGCGACATCGAGGCCCGTCTGCGCGAGATCGCCGGCGAGCGGAAGGAGGCACTCGCCCGCGCGAGCGATGCCGAGGCGGTGCTGCGCGGCGCCAGTGCCAGCAGCCAGCTGGCCGATCGCGCGGACGAGTTCGCGGAAGCGCGCGAGCAGCAGGCCCGGTTGCGCGAAGACGTGCAGCGCACGGCGGACAGCCACGTGGCCGCCGAGGCCCACTACGAAGCGGTGCGGGAAAAACGCCTGAAGACATCCAACGCACGCGACAATGCGGCACGCGAACAGCGCGACGTGCAACGCCAGCTGGCGGACGCCATCAGGCAATACCACCAGTTGCGGGGCGAGCAGGTCGAGCGGCTGAGGGCGTTCCGGGCCAAGCGCGCGCACGTGCCGCTGCACTTCCGCAGCCGCACGGCGACGGCGGCCCTGCGCGAGCGTTACGAATCGCCGGCAGCGGTACGCCGCGAGATCGAGCGCGTCGAGCGGCGCCTCGACGAAGGCCACTGGGAGCAGGACCCGAGCGTGCTCGCGCTACGCGAGAAACTGCTCTCGGACCACGAGGGTCTGAAGCACGATCTGGAAAAGCGGCGCCTGCACCTCGAGCGCGCATCGCGCATCACCCACGAGGCGCGCGGCGCGTACATCCAGGTCTTGCGCAACACCGTGCGCCGCTACGCGAAGAACCTGAAAGTGCTCGCCGAACTGGCCGGTATCGGCGTGGAAGTCGACCTTCCCGAGTTGAGCAACGACGACCTGGCACTCGCTTCGGCCGCGCTGCACGTGCGCTTCGAGTTCGACAAGAAGGGCTGGATCGGCATGGACGATGGCGAAGCGTCCGGCGGCCAGCAGGTGATGAAGTCGCTCCTGCTGCTCGTGGCGTTGATGAGGGACGAGGATCGCCCCGGCGGTTTCGTCTTCATCGACGAGCCGTTCGCCCACCTCGACATTTTCAACATCGACAAGGTGGGCGCGTTCCTGAAGAGCACGCGTGCGCAATACATCCTCACGACGCCGGCAACGCACAACGTCAACGTGTTCCAGCCGTCCGAACTCACACTGGTGACGAGCAAGCGGCGCCCCGGTGCTACCTGGGCGCAGCCGCTTGCCGTGCTACGGCGGCGCGCGAATGCGGCGTGAGTCGTTGACGTAAACCGTCAATACAACCCCGACTCACCCGGCACGGGGTTGTCCTCGCCCGATCCGTCCAACGCGTCCCCGCTGCTGTTCGTCGGGCGCTGGCGAGTCGGATCGTGCTCGTCGTAGTCGTCGTGCACGTGCCGCGCGCGGTGGGCCAGGACATAGGCGGTAACGAGCGCGCCGATGCCGACGCCGACGGCCACGCTGAGCGCAGGATGACGCCGCACGCCGCGCGTAGCGCCGCCGAACGCATCGCTTGCCATCGTGCCGGCGCGCCCGGCGTACTCCCGGGCGGCACCGAAGGCTTCACGCGGATGGCTTCCCATCGTTGCACCGGCGATGCGGTGGGCGCGGCCGAGGAGTTCTTCGCCCACGCTCTTGCTGCGGAAAAATGTCATGACAGTTGGCCTCCTTGTTTCGAGGAGACCAAGCTGCCGCCTATGGCGTGACGGTAACGCAGTGACGACGTTGCGCCTTGATGACGGCAAGCGACACCCTGTGGGAGCCGGCTATGCCGGCGATCCCGCGGCAGCGGGCACGCTTGCCGCGAGCACCCATCGCCGCTGAAGCGGCTCCCACAGTCACGACAAGCTGTTCAGCCACGCCTCGTCGGAACCTTCTTCCACGCCTTCGAACAGGAACGTCGAGAGGTACCGCTCGCCCGTGTCCGGAAGCATGGCGAGGATGACGCTGCCCTTCTCCGCGCCTTCGGCATATGCGAGTGCCGCCGCCACGGTGGCGCCAGCCGACACGCCCACGAAAATCCCCTCTTCCGAAGCGAGGCGCCGGGCCGTATCGCGCGCCACTACCTCGTCCACCGGCAGGTTCACGTCGAAAACCTTTCGGTTCAGGACGTCCGGCACGAAGTCGGGGGTCCAGCCCTGGATCTTGTGCGGCGACCACGGCTTGTCCTGGAGAAGGGGCGCCGCCGCCGGCTCGGCGACCACGATCTTCACTTCCGGCCGCGCCACCTTGAGCACCTCGCCCACGCCGGTGAGCGTACCGCCCGTGCCCCAGCCGGTGACGAAGGCGTCGAGCCGGCGGCCGGCAAAGTCCTGCTGGATCTCGGCGGCGGTGGTGTTGCGGTGGTACGCGGGGTTCGCCGGGTTCTGGAACTGCCGGGGCAGGAACCACCCGTGCTTCGCCGCCAGCTCCTCGGCCTTGCGGACCATGCCGCTGCCGCGCTCGGCGGCCGGAGTAAGGATGACCTTGGCGCCATAGGCACGCATGAGCTTGCGCCGTTCCACGGAGAAGCTGTCGGCCATGGTCGCCACGAACTTGTAGCCCTTCGCAGCGCAGACCATCGCGAGGGCTACGCCCGTATTGCCGGAGGTGGCTTCGATGACCGTGTCGCCTGGCTTGAGCAGGCCCTTCTGCTCGGCGTCGAGAATGACGGCGATGGCGAGGCGGTCCTTGACCGAGCCGCCAGGATTGAACGATTCCACCTTCGCATAGAGCGTGACGTGGGCGGGGGCTAGGCGATGCAAGCGCACGATCGGGGTACGGCCGATGGTGTCGAGGATGCTGTCGTGGATCATCGAGGGACTTCCTGAGTCGGGGCTGCCAGACCCCAAAGGTACTCCCGCATGCGGCGGCGCGACAAACGCCCTCCGATCGCGCAGACTGCCGGCCCATGACCAGACGCGCCTGCGCCCTCCTTGCCGCTTTCGTCCTTGCCGCTCCCGCCTTGGCGCAGGATTTCCCGCGCACCCCTGCGGACTACCTGCGCCGGATGGACGACAACGGCGACGGCCGCGTCGACGAGGCGGAATACTTGCGCTACATGAGCCAGGGCTTCCTGCGCATGGATGTCAACGGCGACGGCGTGCTGGACGCGAACGACGGCCCGATGCGCCCAGGCGCGCGACCCGTGCACCTCGACGCATTCCAGCGCAACCTCATCCACCAGTTCCACAAGCTCGACCGCAACCACGACGGCGTGTTGAACGCGAAGGAACTCGCGCAGCCGCCCCAGTAACGACAGAGGCAAGCGCACCGGTTTCGGCTATCCTCGGCGCTCCCTGGGGAGGGCCAATGAATACGACCGAGATGTTCCTGATCGCGATGGCGATCATCCTTGCAGTGCCGTACCTCGTCTGGCGGGTGGGTCGCACCGATTACTGGGCGCCGCTCGTGGTCGTGCAGATCGTCACCGGCATCGTGCTGGGACCGGGTGTCCTGGGCAAAGCGTTTCCCGATTACTACGCCACCGTGTTCGCGCCGCCGGTCATCGGCGCGCTGAACGGCATCGCCTGGTGGGCGGTGATGGTGTTCGTCTGGCTCGCCGGCATCGAACTCGACCTGCACGAGGTATGGCGGCGCCGGCGCGAGTGTGGCACCACGGCCGGACTGGCGCTGGCCGGGCCCCTGATCGCCGGCTGCCTGGTCGCGATAGGCATGCTGGCGTGGCGAGACGGCTGGATGGGCCCCGCCGCCGAGCCCTGGCAGTTCGTGCTGGGCATAGGCATGTCGTGTGCCGTGACGGCACTGCCCATCCTCATCCTCCTGCTGGAAAAACTCGACATCCTCCGTGAGCCGCTCGGCATGCGCGTGCTCCGGTACGCCAGCCTCGACGACGTCGCCATCTGGGGCGTGCTGGCGATCATCCTGCTCGACTGGAAGCGGGTGGGTCACCAGGCGGCCTTCCTCGCCGGTTTCGCCGTCGCCGCGTGGCTGTTCCGGCGGCTGATGAGGCGCCTCAAGGAAACCGATCGCTGGTACGTCGGACTCGTATGGCTGGCGGCCTGCGCGTACGGTGCCGACTGGTCGGGACTGCACTACATGGTGGGTGCGTTCCTGGCGGGCGCCGTCATGGACCGCGACTGGTTCACGCTGGAGAACGTGGACAAGCTGCGCCACAACGTGTTGCTGGTACTGATGCCGGTCTTCTTCCTGTCCACTGGCCTGCGCACCAACTGGTCGGTGGGTGGCGCGACGGTGTTCGTCGCGGCGGGTGTACTGCTGGTGGCCTCGGTCGGCGGCAAGCTCGCCGGCGTGGGCGTGGCCGGCAAGCTCCTCGGCTGGGCCAAGGGCGATGCATGGACGATCGGCTGGCTGTTGCAGACCAAGGCGCTGATCATGATCATCTTCGTGAATATCCTGCTCGACCGGCAGGTGATCACCAGCGAAACCTTCACCGCGCTGCTGCTCATGGCCGTGGCAAGCACCATGCTGACGGTGCCGATCGTGAAGCCGCGATTGAAACAACTGGTCTAGACGGAACCCATGGAAGCGCAAACCCACACCCCTGTTCGCCGTGCCGCGGTGATCTTCATCTTCGTCACCGTGCTGATCGACATCCTGGCGTTCGGCATCATCATTCCCGTGTTGCCGCACCTCATCGAGCAGATGACAGGTGGCACGGTGTCGAACGCGGCATGGTGGGTGGGCGTGTTCGGCACGGTGTTCGCCATCGTGCAGTTCATCTTCTCGCCGATCCAGGGCGCACTGTCCGACCGTTTCGGGCGGCGTCCGGTGGTGCTGCTGTCGAACCTCGGTCTGGGCCTCGATTTCATCTTCATGGCCATCGCGCCGTCGCTGTGGCTGCTGTTCGTCGGCCGCGTCATCTCCGGCATGACGGCGGCCAGCTTCACCACCGCCAATGCCTATATCGCCGACGTCACGCCGCCGGAGAAGCGCGCGGCCGCCTTCGGCATGCTCGGCGGCGCCTTTGGCATCGGCTTCATCATCGGTCCGGCGCTGGGCGGTTTCCTCGGCGGCATCGACCTGCGTCTGCCTTTCTGGGTCGCGGCGGGCCTGGCGCTCACGAACTTCCTCTATGGGTTCTTCATCCTTCCCGAATCCCTGCCACCCGAAAAACGCGCGGCCCGCTTCGAGCCACACACCGCCCACCCGCTGGGCGCGATGAAACTCCTGCGCCGGAACCCGCAGGTGTTCGGCTTGTCGGTGGTGATGTTCACGTTCTACCTCGCGCACTACGTGCTGCAGACGGTGTTCGTCCTCTATGCCGACTACCGTTACGGCTGGGGACCGCAGCAGGTGGGCTACGTGCTGGCACTGGTGGGTGCGTGCGACGGCACGGTGCAGGCCTTCCTCACCGGCCGCCTCGTGGCCCGCTTCGGCGAACGGCGGGTGATGCTGGCCGGGCTGTTCTTCGGCGCCACGGCCTTCGCGGTCATGGGGCTGGCGTCCGTGGGCTGGGCCTTCCTGATCGGCATTCCGCTCATGTCGCTGTGGGGACTGGCCGGACCGCCCATCCAGTCGATCATGACCCGCCACGTGGCGCCGGACGAGCAAGGCCGGCTCCAGGGTGGCGTGACCAGCCTCGGCAGCTTCGCCGGTATCTTCGGTCCATACCTGTTCGCGCAGATCTTCGCGTACTGGATCGATCCAGCCCGCACGTTCCATGTCGCGGGCATGCCGTTCCTGCTCGCCGCCACCCTCGTGGCGGTGGGCGGCGTGGTCGCGGCGCGGGCCACCCGGGGTGAGCGGGACCCCGCAATGAGCCCGGAAAACGTGAGCTAATTCGCAAACTTCATCGTATGATGACGCTAATCGGCAACTTACGACACGGTCGGAGCGTGCGTTTGGACAACCAGCTCTGGGAAAGCAAGTATCACGAAGCCGTGGAGCGGTTGACCCGTGAAGAGGCGCAATGGCGCACCGCGGAATCGCTTCTTCGCCAATTGGTAGGTTGCCTGGGCCGCGTGGCGCACGGCGCGCACGACCAGGTCGATCCCCACATCGAACGACTTTCCGCGGCTCTCTCCGAGCCGATGGAACCGATCGACCTCGAGCCGCTGGTGAACGGCCTGGCCGACGCGATCCAGGCGCTCGGCGAGCAACCCGTCGCCGGGTACCAGGAACGCTCGATCTCCATCGGACGCCCCCAGCGGACGGAGCACGGATCGTCGGTGCAATCGTCGCTCAGCCGGCTGGTGGACCGCATCGTCGTCCTTCCCCGGCTGGCTGACCGGGCGAACGATCTGCGCCACCAGGTGGCCGACGCGGGCGACCTCGTGGCCCTGGCCGCATGCGGCGACCGCCTGGCCGACCTGATCAACGAACAGCGCATCGGCCTGCAGCGCGAGATCGACGCCTTGCAGGTAGTGCTTCGCCATGTCACCGGCCGTCTCGACGAGATGAGCCAGTACATGTCGCGCGAACTGGCCGACCAGTCCACCGGCGAGTCCAACGGACAGGCGTTGGACGCATCGGTGGCGCACGAGATGCGCCTGCTCGGCGAAGCCGCCCTGGAGATCGACGACGCGCACGAACTGCGCGAACGCGTGAACCGCAGCCTCGAGACCATCGCCCTCTGCTTCCGCGATTTCCGCGAACGCGAGGGTGCGCGGCTCACCGCGTATCGCGAACGCGCAGAGAAGATGCGCCAGCGGATCGAACAGCTGGAAACCGAGCGCACCACGTTGCAGCGCTCGCTCGAACGCGAACACGAACTGGCGCAGACCGACACCATGATCGGCATGCCCAACCGTCTGGCGTACGAGAAGCGGATCGAGGCGGCCTATGAAAGCTGGCAGGCCACGTCGCGGCCCATGTGCATCGCAGCCATCGACATCGACCACTTCAAAAGCATCAACGATACCTACGGGCATACCGCTGGCGACGCCGTGCTGCGCATCATCGGCCAGGCCTTGCTGAAGCACGTGCGCCCCTGCGACTTCGTCGCGCGCTACGGCGGTGAGGAATTCATCGTCATTTTCGACGGCGCGGACGAGGCCGAGTCGTTGCAGGTGTGCGAACGGCTGCGCGGCAAGATCCAGCACCTGGCCTTCCACGCCAGCCGGCAACCGGTACGCGTCACGGCCTCCATCGGCCTCGCGCAGTTCCAGCCCGGCGACACGCCGCAGTCGGTCTTCGACCGCGCGGATCTCGCCCTCTACACGGCAAAGAACGGCGGACGGAACCGCTGCGTCGCCGGCTAGCGGCAGGATCTCGGCGCCCGGCGGCTATTACGCCGCGACGCCGAAGATGCGTCCCACTGCCGCTGTGAGCGCCATGGCGGCCGCGCCCCAGAACAGCACGCGAACCACGCCGCGAACCACGGGAGAGCCCGCCATCGCGGCCGACACGCCGCCGAGGATGGCCAAGCCGAGCAGCGACACGATCACCGTCACCGCCGCCGCCAGCTGGCGCGTCGACAGTAAGACCGCCAGGATCGGAAGGATCGCGCCGCTGGCGAAACTGATGGCCGAGGCGATGGCGGCCTGCAGGGGGCGAGCGGCCGTGGTGGTGGAAAGCCCGAGTTCGTCGCGTGCGTGCGCTTCCAGCGCATCGTGCGCCATCAGTTGCTCCGCCACCTGTTGCGCCAACGCGCGGTCGAGTCCGCGCTGGACGTAGATCTCGGTCAGCTCCTTGTGCTCACCTTTCGGGTCATCGCGCAACTCGCGCGATTCCTTCGCCAGTTCGGCGCTTTCGCTGTCCGCCTGCGAACTCACCGAGACATATTCGCCGGCCGCCATCGACATGGCGCCTGCAACGAGTCCGGCCACGCCGGCAATCATGATGTCGGACGGCCGGGCCTGGGGCGCCGACGCCACGCCGACGACGAGGCTGGCCGTGGACAAGATGCCGTCGTTGGCGCCAAGCACGGCGGCGCGCAGCCAGCCGATGCGGCCGAGCCGATGCTTTTCGCGATGCCGCGTTCGCAAGTTCATGCCCCGTCCTCCTCTTCCTTGCGCTCCACGCGCTCTTCCAGCCGCGATACCGCCCATCCTATGACAAGGGCGCACAGCGTGCCGAGCACGACCTCGCCAAGGCGGATCAAGGGCACCTCCCAGCGTGGCCCCGTGCTCGGCACCAGCAGCACGATGGCGGTGGTGATCCCGGCGATGCGCGCCGCGGCGGCCGCGTTGGCGGCCCAGCATACGATCGTGACCAGTCCCAACCCCAGAGCAAAGGCCAGCATATTGCCACTGCCGCCGATCCAGAGACCGAGGAGGCCGGCGATGCCGCCAAGCGCCGTGCCGAGGCAGCGGTCGCGGCCAGCGCCGCGGGTGTCGCCGTAATGTGGTTGCGTGACGGCCACGGCGCTGATCGCCGCCCAGAAGGCCTGTTCCGTATGCAGCGCCTGACCGATTGCATAGGCGACGCTGGCCGATAACGTCGCCTTGAAGGCCATGAACACACCGACGCGCAGCCGCCGTCCCAGCGGCATGCTGCGGAACAGGCGGTCGAGCATACGCTGGGCGCGACGCAGCCGGCTGGCGCGCCGGACGGTCTCGGCATGTTCGGGCGGCGCGTCCTCGGGACTCATGGCGCCATCCTACCCGGGCCCGGCGTCGACGCGCCGCCAACGACGCCGCACAATATGCCGCCGCGGCCGGCCGGCCGCCCATCACCAGAAGAGCCCACTACCCCATGTCCATCACCATGTACCAGGCCTGCGTGCCCGTCCTCGTCCGCGCGCTGACCAACCTCTCCGGCGTGCTCGCCAAGGGCGCGGCGCATGCCGCCGAAAAGAACATCGCACCGGAAGTGCTGCTGCACACGCGCATCACTCCCGACATGTTCCCGCTGGTTCGCCAGGTGCAGATCGCCACCGACATGGCGAAGGGCGCCGCCTTCCGTCTCGCCGGCAAGGACGTGCCGAAGATGGAAGACAACGAGGCCACCTTCGACGACCTGCAGAAGCGCATCGCGTACGTCATCGACCTGCTGAAGGGCTTCAAGCCGGAAGAGATCGACGGCAGCGAGGAGCGCGAAGTGGTGTTGCAGACGCGCACGAACGAAATGCGTTTCCGCGGCCAGGACTACCTGCTGGGCTTCGTGCTGCCCAACGTGTACTTCCACACCACGACGGCATACGCGATCCTGCGCGGCGCGGGCGTGGCGCTGGGCAAGATGGATTTCATCGGCAAGCCGTAAGGCTCTGACCTGAGCCCTTTGTGGGAGCCGGCTATGCCGGCGATACCCGTGATAGCGGGCGCTCTCGCGACCATGCATCGCCGCTGAAGCGGCTCCCACAGGACGCCATGAAGCATCGTCACCCGTGTGCCTCGACGCCACGGCGGCTACAAAGATCAGAGTAAACGCTACGACTTCAACTTCCACCCGGTGCGGAAGATCCACCACACGATGCCGAGGCACAGCAGCAGGAAGCCGATCGTGGCTGACGCGCTGACCACCACGTTCACGTCCGCGGTGCCGTAGAAGCTCCAGCGGAAGCCGTTCACCAGGTACACCACCGGGTTGAACAGCGTGATCTTCTGCCACACGGGCGGCAGCATCGAGATGGAATAGAAACTTCCGCCGAGGAAGGTCAGCGGCGTGATCACCATCAGCGGCACTACCTGCAGCTTCTGGAAGTCGTCGGCCCACAGGCCGATGATGAAACCGAACAGGCTGAAGGTGACCGCCGTGAGCAGCAGGAAGGCCACCATCCAGAAGGGATGCTGGATTTCGTAGGCCACGAACAGGCGTGCCGTGACCAGGATCAGCAGGCCCAGGATCACCGACTTCGTGGCTGCCGCGCCGACGTAGCCGAGCACCACTTCCACGTAGGACACCGGCGCCGAAAGCAGTTCGTAGATCGTGCCAGCCCACTTGGGCATGTAGATGCCGAACGAGGCGTTCGAGATGCTCTCGTTCAGCAGAGACAGCATGATGAGGCCGGGGATGATGAAGGCACCGTAGCTCACGCCGCCCACCTCGCCCATGCGCGAACCGATGGCCGCGCCGAACACCACGAAATAAAGCGACGTGGACAGCACGGGCGAGGCGATGCTCTGCATCAGCGTGCGGAAGGTACGGGCCATCTCGAAACGGTAGATGGCGCGGATCGCGTAGAGGTTCATGCGCGGCTCCTCACCAGGCTGACGAAGATGTCCTCGAGCGAACTCTCGCTCGAGTGCAGATCCTTGAAGTCGATGCCCAGGGCATTGAGCTTGCGCAGCAGTTCGGCAATGCCGGTGCGTTCGCCCTGTGCGTCGAAGGTATAGGTGAGGCAGCCGCCATCGGCCGAGAGTTCCAGCGGCCATTCGGCGAGGCCTTCCGGAATCGCCCCGAGCGGCGTCTGCAATTGCAGCGACAGCTGCTTCTTCCCGAGTTTCCGCATCAGCGTGTGCTTGTCTTCCACCAATACGAGTTCGCCGCGATTGATGACGCCGATGCGGTCGGCCATCTCTTCGGCTTCCTCGATGTAATGCGTGGTGAGGATGATGGTGACACCCGATTCGCGCAGGCGATGCACCATCTGCCACATGTCGTGGCGAAGTTCCACGTCCACGCCCGCGGTGGGTTCGTCGAGGAAGAGCACGCGCGGCTCGTGGGCAAGGGCTTTCGCGATCAGCACGCGGCGCTTCATGCCGCCTGAGAGTGTCATGATCTTCGAATCTTTCTTCTCCCACAGCGAGAGTTCGCGCAGGATCTTCTCCAGGTACGCCGGGTCCGCCGGCTTGCCGAAGAGTCCGCGACTGAACTTCACCGTGGCCCAGACGCTTTCGAAAGCGTCGGTGGAGAGTTCCTGCGGCACGAGACCGATGAGGCCGCGTGCGGCGCGGTAGTCGCGCACGATGTCGTGGCCGTCGACGGTGACAGTTCCTTCGCTTCCGTTGACGATGCCGCAGACGATGCTGATCAGCGTCGTCTTGCCCGCGCCATTCGGCCCGAGCAGCGCGAAGATCTCGCCACGGCGGATCTCCAGGTCCACGCGCTTGAGCGCCTGGAAACCTGTCTTGTAGGTCTTGGAGAGTCCACGCACCGCGACGATGGCGTCGGGCATGGAGGGGGTTGCGTCGAGTGGTGGCATGGGAACCCGGATGCGGTGGGTAAGCGGGCGATGGTAGACCCGAAAGGGTATGGGTGCGAGGCTTGGCGGATGAGCATGCCCGACATCCAATCGCTGGTTCGTTGCCCGTGGGGTGAAACCGATGACCTGATGCGCGACTACCACGACCGCGAGTGGGGCGTTCCCGAGCGCGACGGCCGCAAGCTGTGGGAGAAGCTCGTACTGGACGGCTTCCAGGCGGGTCTCTCGTGGCGCACGATCCTCGCCCGGCGCGACGGATTCCGGCGCGCCTTCGAGGGCTTCGATCCGGAGACGGTGGCCCGGTACGGCGAGAAAGACGTGGAGCGCCTGCTGGCCGATACCGGCATCATCCGCTCGCGCAGCAAGATCGAGGCGAGCATCCGCAATGCCCGGGCCTTCCTCGCGATGCGCGAGGCAGGCGAGGATTTCGCGGCCTTCGCCTGGCAGTTCGTGGAGGGCCGGCCGATCGAATGGCAAGGCCCTGTCCCGCCGAACAGCCCCCTCTCCGAGCAGGTATCCAAGGCCCTGCGGAAGCGCGGCTTCACCTTCGTCGGGCCGACCATCGTGTTCGCCTGGATGGAGGCCACGGGCCTCATCAACAGCCACGCCCCGGATTGCTTCCGGCGGCACCAACTGGGGCCCTAAACCCTTGTCCCACAAGACTTAACGGGTTTTTTAGCTCGGCGGGCGTAGCTTCGGGCACGAGGCCGCACCAGCGGCCTCGATCGTCTGGTTCACCTGCCTTCGCGAGGGTTCCATGGCTTCGAGTTCCGCCCAACTGTTCATTCCGTACAGCGAATCGACACAGGGACCGTGGATCGTGCGCCGTGCGGCATCCCTCCTCCTCGGCCCGTATGTCTCGCAGGCCGCCGCGCTTGCCGCCGCCGAGGAGATCGCCCCCAGCCTTTCCGCCGAATTGGGCCGCCCCGTGGAAATCCACGTGCAGCAGGCCGACGGCACCTGGCTGGAACACAACTACGTGGTGGCCGGCCTTGTCGCCGGTGCCGGCACGCCGCCGGCCGGGATGACCCGCCGCCACGCCTGAGGTTCGTGGGCTGAGACGGCGATAGGGTAACCTTGCAAGGTTGCCCCACCCCTCCACGCGCCCATCGATGCTCACCGACGACACCAAAGCCGCGATCCGCGCCGCCTATGCGCGCCTGAAGGACGGCCTTGCGGGTTTCCGTGGGCGTTCGTCGCAGTTGAAGATGATCGCCGAGGTGGCCAAGGCGCTGGCCGAACCGGCCGGCGCGGCCGTGATCGAGGCGCCGACGGGCACCGGTAAATCCATGGCGTACCTCATCGCCGGACTGGAAGTGGCCCGGGCGCAGAAGAAGAAGCTGGTCATCGCGACCGCCACCGTGGCCCTCCAGGAACAGCTCGTGCAGCGCGACATTCCGCAGTACTTGAGCCTGTGCGGCGTCGAGGCCAAGGTCGCACTGGCCAAGGGCCGTGCCCGCTATCTGTGCCCCAGGAATCTGCGCATGGCCGGCGCGGAGCCATCCGCGCAAGGCGGCTTCGACTTCGATGCCGAACTCGCACTGTGGTCGCGACCGCCCGCCGAACGCGACACCAAGGCCATCGAAAAGCTCGGCAAGGCGTTCGAGTCGCGCGAGTGGAACGGCGACATCGACATCAGTCCCGAGCCGCTGTCCGACCTCGTGCGCGGCATGATCACGACCAGCGCCGGCGGCTGCACCGGCCGAAAGTGCGGCGTCTTCGCCGTGTGCCCGTTCTTCGTCGCCCGCAGGGCGATCGGCGATGCCGACATCGTCGTGGCGAACCAGGACCTGGTGCTGGCCGACCTCACCATGCCGCGCGACGAGGACACCTTCGGCGGCGTGATCCTGCCAAAGCCGGAAGAGACCCTCTACATCTTCGACGAGGCGCACCACGTGCCCGCCAAGGCCATCGACCGCGGCGCCGCCGATGTGCACCTCGCCACGGCCGTGCGCCGCATCGGCCGCCTGCAGAACCAGATCCACGCGGCGTACTCGCTCACGGACAAGGAAAGCATCGGCAACCTCACGCTCGAACAGGGCGACGAGAAGATGCTCGAGATGTCCAACGCGTTGGAAGAAATGGAGCGCGAGATCCGCCTGTCGTGGACGCCTTCGTCGAGCGAGACCGAACCCGTGTTCCGCGCCTCGCTCGGCCAGCTTCCGGAAAACTGGAAGTCGCATGCCGAGTACCTGCACCTCGTCACGAAGGACATCCAGCGCTGGCTGCGCACGGTGCGCCGCACCGTGGTGGAGATGGAGGCGGGCGGGCCCACGCAGGAAGCGCTGTCACGCGAACTCGGCGTGGCGCTGGAGCGCCTCGACCGTCAGGTGCGCACCTGGTACGCATGGTCCACCGACGACCGCGAGAACGGCCCGCCGCTCGCGCGCTGGGTCAGCATGACGCCGGAGCAGCAGCTGGTATGCCATGCGTCGGCCGTGTCGGCCGGCGGGCTGCTGCGCAGCGTGCTCTGGGACAACGCGGCCGCCGTGGTCATGACCTCGGCCACGCTAAGCGCCGGCGGCAACTTCCGCGGCTTCGCCGATTCGGTGGGGCTGCCCAACGAAGCCGTCACGGTCAGCCTGCCCTCGCCCTTCGACCTGGAACGGCAAGCCACGCTCGCCGTGCCCGCCTTGAAAGCGCTGCCGGATGATCGCGAAGGCCACGCGCGCGAAGTGTCCGAGTGGCTGGCGAAGCACCTGGACTGGAACGCGGGCAACCTGGTGCTGTTCACATCGCGCGCGAAGCTCGACCGCGTGCTGCAGATCCTGCCCATCGAATTCGTGCGCAAGGTGCGCGCGCAGGGCTCCCTGTCGAAGGCGCAGCTGATCGCGGAGCACTGCCAGGACATCGAGGCCGGCAAGGGCAGCACGCTGTTCGGCCTTGCCTCGTTCGGCGAGGGCCTGGATCTTCCCGGCAAGCTCTGCGAGACCGTGGTCGTCACGCAACTCCCATTCGCGGTGCCGACCGATCCGGTGGGTGCCACGTATGCGGAATGGCTCGAATCGCGTGGCCGCAATCCCTTCATCGAAGTGAGCGTGCCGGATGCCACGCGTTTGCTGACGCAGTACTGCGGACGCCTCATCCGTACAGAAACCGACACGGGGCGCATCGTGCTGCTCGATCGCCGCGTCATCACCAAGCGCTACGGCACGGGCATGCTGCGTGCCTTGCCGCCCTTCGCGCGCGACATCGAGCGCGTCGCGTGAAGGTCGTCCGCTTCGACGCATTGAAAGCGGTGCCGTGGAAGAACGGCCTCGGTATCACACGCGAGATCACCGTCGAACCGTCCGGTGCTTCCATGGACGACTTCCTCTGGCGGGTGAGCATCGCCGATGTGGATACCGCATCGCCGTTCTCGCGGTTTCCGGGCATCGACCGGACCATCGTGCTGCTCCAGGGCGACGGTTTCACGATGACGCTCGACGGTGAGTCTGAGCACGCATTGACGACACCTTGCCATCCGTTCGCCTTTCCGGGCGAAGCGCAGGTCGGAGTGGCGCTGGCCGGCGGAGCGACACGCGATTTCAACCTGATGGTTCGCCGCGGTGCGGTGCGCGGCACGATCGATGTCGTGCACGGGCCTGGCCATGTCGATGCCCAGGACACTGCATTACTTCATCTCGCCCGGGGTACAGCGTTCGCCGGAGACGTCGCCTGCGCAACCGGCGACACCATCGTCGCGCCGCGTTCGGTCGAACTCGATCCCGGCGCCATCGCGCTACTCGTCAGGATCGTCCGCGTTCGCGACTGATCGCGCCCACAGGTTCACCGACGTAAGCTGGAACCGCACCGAGGGCACCGCGAGCTGCCACTCGACGATCCGCGGGAACACCTGGCGGAGGTCGGTCACCAGTGCGGCGAACCCGTGATCGTGTTCCGAGACGGCGAGCATCTCGCCATCGATCGTGTGGAAAAACAGGAACACCGTCTCCCAGGCAACGCCTGGCACACCGTCGCGGTTTCCCGCCTCCACCCTGGCGATGCGATCCACGAACACTTCACGGAAGTGGAAGCGATCCGGATGATGGACGATGCATCGGGTTTCCGCGTCGTACCGCACCGAGGCGTGCGCTGCCAGGCGTTCCCGTAGCCGCTTCCAAAGAGGCGGCCGAGTGTGATGCGAAGGCTTTTCCATGCGGTAGCGGCCCCCTTCCGCAACGGCGTGGTTCAAACGGGGTTCACCCCCGATGCGCATCGTAGGGGGTCGCCCCAAAGGAATCCAGCCATGCCGCCCATCGCAACGGCCCCCGTCACCGCCGTCAGCCACCTCGACTTGGAGCGCTACGCTGGTACATGGCACGAGATCGCCCGCCTGCCGATGTATTTCCAGCGGAAGTGCGAGACCGGCGTCACCGCGACCTACACACCGCGCGCCGACGGAACCGTTGCGGTGCACAACGAATGCGTGACCGCCGAGGGGAAGACCATCGCAAGCGATGGCGTGGCGAGACGGCCGGAACCCTTCTCCCAAGGCAAGCTGGAGGTACGGTTCGCACCCGCCTGGCTGTCGTGGCTACCCCTCGTATGGGCCGACTACTGGGTCCTGGCACTCGGCCGGTAATGGAGAAGCCTGTTTTCGAAGACCTGTGTTCGCGCGCGATGTCCATGGGTTACGACCTCGCGTCGCTGGTCATCTCAGGTGAGGTCGGCTGACCTTCGCGCCACAATAAGCACTCGCAAAGGCAGGAATGACGACCATGACCGCAACGCCAGTCCAGACGTGCCCGTGCGGAAGCGGTTCGATGTATGCGGCGTGCTGCGGCCGCTGGCACAGCGGTGAGGCGGCACCCAGCGCCGAAGCGCTCATGCGATCCCGCTACAGCGCCTACGTGCTCTTACTCGACGCTTACCTTCTCGCCACCTGGCATTCGAGTACGAGACCGTCTTCCTTAGGCCTCGCGATGCAGTCGCCGAAGCCAACGTGGCTTGGCCTTTCCGTGAAGCGTCACGAGACTCCCACGCCGGATACGGCCATCGTCGAGTTCGTCGCACGTCTTCGCATTGGCGGCGGCAAGGCCGAGCGCATGCACGAGGTCAGTCGCTTCGTGCGCGAAGACGGGCGATGGTTCTATGTGGATGGAGATCTGTCGTGAACCGGTTCGAGGCGGTGATCTGCGAAGGCATCCGCTCGATGCATTTGCTGGTGGTCGAATACGGCGGCGAAGAGCGGCTGGTGCAGCCCCATGTCTACGGTGACGATCACGCGGGGGACCGTCTGCTCAGCGCCTATCAGGTCGCGGGCGCAAGCGCGTCGGGTGCGTCAGCGGGATGGAAGTTCTTTCGCATGGAGAAAGTAACGTCGGTCACCTTGAGCGAGCGTCGCTTTCATTCGGCCAGGCCGGAGTTTCAGCGGAATGACGGGGCGTTTTCGCGGATCATCTGCCAAGTGAACGGGTGACGCGTCGCCGACAGGGTCGGCTCCCACCGAGCCTCGCGGTGTACGAGTTTTTCGCCAGGTGGGAGCCGGTTCCTGTCACCGCATCAGAGGATCAGGCGCGCCACGCCGCCATCGACGCGGAACGACGCGCCGGTAGTACCGGAGGCTTCTTCCGAAGCGAGGAACACCGAGACGTTCGCGACTTCCTCGACGCTCAAGAGGCGCTTGATCAGCGACGTGGGGCGGTGCGTCTGGATGAATTCGGCTTCGACCTGCTCCTGCGTCTTGCCGTCGTTCTTCGCGATCTTGCCGAAGAACTCGCTAACGCCTTCGGACAACGTGGGGCCCGGCAGCACCGCGTTCACCGTGACGCCGGTGCCGGCCAGCACTTCCGCGAGGCCACGCGACACCGCGAGCTGCGCGGTCTTGGTCACACCGTAATGCACCATCTCGGGCGGCGTCTGGATGCTCGATTCGCTGGAGATGAACTGCACGCGTCCCCAGCCACGCTCGGCCATGCCCTTGGCATAGTGGCGGGAAAGTCGAACGCCGGAGATGACATTGACGTCGAAGAAGCGGCTCCACTCCGCGTCGTCGATCTCGAAGAAGTCGCGCGGCTCGAAGATGCCGAGATTGTTCACGAGGATATCGGCCTGGGGCACAGCCTTGATCAGTGCGTCCGCACCCTCCTTCGTGCCGAGGTCGGCGGCGACGCCCGAGACCTTGGCGTTCGGGGCCTCCTTCTTCACGGCAGCGATGCCTTCGTCGACGCGGGCCTGGGTGCGGCCGGTAATGACGACCGAGGCACCCGCCTTGGCCAGCCCCGTGGCGATGGCGAGGCCGATGCCGGCCGTGGAGCCGGTGACGATGGCGGTGCGCTTGCTTAGATCGATGTGCATGGGGTGGCTCCGGAAGGTAGGAAAGATGATTCCCAAAGCGTCGGGGCGGTGGGGCGCCGGTTCAATTGTCCTGGGCGCAAAATGCTTTGGACCGGGGGCGGGGTAATCCGGCGTGTTGCCCCCGGTCTTTGCTGCTATATGGGCGAGGACAGGTCACCCACGGCGGCGGGAATCCAGATCGCAGCGGAGTCCGTCAGACGTCGAAGCGGGTCTGGCCTTCGGGCACGCCGTTCGGGCCGAAGCGGCGTTCCACGATGGTGGCACGGTCGTCCCTGTCCACGAGGATCACGGTGCTTGCCCGGGTGCCGTAGTGCTCGCCGACGATGAAGGCGCTGGAGAGAAAGCGCTCCCGCTCGATGCCGATGCCCGTATCGGGCAGCACGTCGTCCGGCCAACGACCCTGGTCGGAAAGCATGGCGAAGAGCGCGTCGACGTCATCGTCCCCGCCCGCCTTGAGCCAATCCTCCAGCCGATGCACCAGCGCCCGTGTCTTGGGCCAGGGCGCATTGAAGTCGGCGTTGCTCAGCCCGTGCACGCCGGGCGACACGGGCTGCGCCCGCGCGTGCGGATGGTTGCCAAGATAGTAGGCGTCTTCGCTGTCGAAGGTGAGCAGGTTGAAGGGGCGATACTGCGCGGCGCTGCCCATGAGTTCGATGGCATGCGTGCGGGAGGCCACGGTGGAACCCAGGTAATCGGCCACCAGCAGGCCTCGCGACATACCGCTGTGGTCGGCGGTGAGGTCGCGGACGT
Organism: Luteibacter sp. HAY1-4A; assembly: GCF_056755355.1. Lineage (NCBI taxonomy): Bacteria > Pseudomonadati > Pseudomonadota > Gammaproteobacteria > Lysobacterales > Rhodanobacteraceae > Luteibacter > Luteibacter sp. HAY1-4A. Next base: position 43,054 of record NZ_JBNDHZ010000024.1, on the reverse strand, counting down.
TGGTGATGACGCTGGCACGGCCGCGTGCGCCGACGCCGGCCCAGGTACCACCGGCTTCAAGATCGCGACCGGCGACGATCTGCGGCGCCTCGTCCCATGGCGCGAGCGGCGCAGTGGGGCGAGCATGGAATTCGTCGCGATTGCCGACGAGCGCCAGGCGCCAGCGCGGGTGCGCTTGCCAGGCGAAGGCGATCAGGCACATGGGATGGTGGCCCGCGGGAGCATGGGGCCATTGTGGGTACGTGTGGGCCCGATGCCAAGGGCAGGAGCCGAGTCGCTGGGCCCCTGCAGTCGCAGGGGCGACGGCTCAGGCGGCGACGATGCTTCTTGTTTCCTTCGTCGCGAGAAGTCTTGCGATCGATGTTGCAGCCTCCCGGCCGTCATACACCGCACGCACGACGAGATCCGCGCCACGCACATTGTCGCCGCCGGCGAATACGCGCGGGTTGCTGGTCTGCAACGGCAACCGGCCTTCGCCGCCGGCGACGATGCGACCGTGACGATCGCGCTCGATACCGAAGGCATCGCACCAGTCGGGAGGGCTCGGCTGGAAGCCGAAGGCCTGGATCACGACATCGGCGCGAAGGTCGGTTTCGCTTCCCGCCACATTCTGCGGATACGGCCGGCCGTTGCCGTCCTCCACGAGTTGCGTCTCCACCACGCGGACAGCCTTCACGCGGCCATCGTCGCCACCCACGAGAGTGACGGGCTGCCGCTGGAACAGGAAACGAACGCCTTCTTCGCGACTGTAACCGACTTCGCGGCGTGAACCGGGCATGCTCGGTTCGTCGCGGCGGTACACGCAAGTGACGGACGCCGCACCGAGGCGGATCGCCGTACGATTGCAGTCCATGCCGGTGTCGCCGCCGCCGAGCACCACGACATGCTTGCCGGCCAGGTCGTATTCGGGTGAAGGAGATTCTTCGCGGAGGAGACGTCCGGTGTTGGCGATAAGGAACGGCAGGGCATCGTGCACGCCGTGCAGGTCGCGGCCGTCCAGTTGTCCGTCCACGTAGGTATAGGCGCCGGTACCGACGAACACAGCGTCATAGTCCGCCAGCAGTTCGTCGAAGGCGATGTCGCGGCCGATCTCCACACCGAGGTGGAAACGCACGCCCATGCCTTCCAGCACCATGCGCCGCGTACGCACGACGGTCTTGTCGAGCTTGAACGGTGGAATGCCGAAGGTGAGCAGTCCACCGATCTCGTGTTGCCGGTCGAACACATCGGCGGCAATGCCGGCACGGCGCAGACGATCGGCGCAGGCAAGGCCCGCGGGCCCCGCGCCGACGATGGCGACGCGTGCACCGGTGTCGCGCACGCGCGAGAGGTCGGGGCGCCAGCCCTGGCGAATGGCCTCGTCGGTGACCCAACGCTCCACGCTGCCGATCGTCACCGCACCGAAATCGCCCTGTTCCAGCGTGCACGCACCTTCGCAGAGCCGGTCCTGCGGACACACGCGGCCGCAGATTTCCGGAAGCGGATTGGTTTCGTGCATCAGCGTGGCGGCTTCGAAAAGGCGCCCGTCCTGCACCAGCTTCAGCCAGTTCGGAATGTAGTTGTGCACCGGACAGGCGTGCTCGCAATAAGGATTGCCGCAGTCGATGCAGCGTCCCGATTGCGAACTGGCCTCGGACGGCGCGAAGTCGCCCGAGATCTCGCCGTACCCGAGCACGCGCACCGCCACGGGCACCGTGCGCGGTGTCTGCCGGGGAATGTCGAGGAAGCGGAAGTCCTTGGCACTCATGCGGCACTCCGCAGTTCTTCCGCCAGCGCATCGAGACTGGCGGCCTTCGGCTTCACCAGCCAGAAGCGCTGCAACAGGCCGCGGAAGTCGCCGAGCAACTGGGCGCCCCAGGCGCTTCCCGTGAGTTCCGCGTGGCGGGCGATGAGCTGGCGCAGGTGCTGCATGTAGTGCTCCATGCCTTCGGGCGAGATGCGCACGATGTCGACGAGTTCGTGGTTGTAGCAATCGACGAAGTTGCGATCGGTGTCGAGCACATAGGCGAACCCGCCCGTCATGCCCGCGCCGAAATTGAGGCCGGTACGGCCGAGCACCGCGACGACGCCGCCGGTCATGTATTCACAGCAATGGTCGCCCGCACCTTCCACCACCGCCAGCGCGCCGGAATTGCGAACCGCGAAGCGCTCGCCTGCCTGGCCCGCCGCGTAGAGTTCCCCGCCGGTGGCGCCGTAGAGACAGGTGTTGCCGATGATGGACGCGTCCTGGGTCGCGAACGGGGAATCGGCGGGCGGGCGGATGACGAGACGGCCACCGGCCATGCCTTTACCGACGCCGTCGTTGGCTTCGCCGGTGAGATCGATATGCACGCCCGCAGCATTCCACGCGCCGAGGCTCTGCCCCGCCGCACCGGTCAGGTGCAGGTGCACCGGCCGTTCGGCCATACCTGCATCGCCCCAACGCCTCGCTACATCGCCGGACAAACGGGCGCCGATGGCGCGGTCCGTATTGACGATGGGGTAATGGAATGTACCGCCGGAGCCTTCGGACACCGCAAGGCGCGTATCCGCCGCGATGCGGTTGGCGAGAGCGGCCGGGTCCCGCATGGGATTGCGTGCGAGCGTACAGGCGAAATCCACTTGCGTGCCCAGGCCGTCCGTGCCGATGAGGGGCGAAAGATCGAGACGCTCCTGTACCGGAGTGACACCGTCCCGCTGCTCGAGCCTGTCGCCCTGCCCGATGAGTTCTTCCAGCGAGCGCACGCCCAATCGCGCGAGGTGGCGGCGCACGTCTTCCGCCACGAAGCGGAAGTAGTTCATCACCATGTCGGGAAGCCCGAGGAAGTGCTTCTCGCGCAGCACGGGGTGCTGCGTGGCGACGCCGGTGGCGCAGTTGTTGAGGTGGCAGATGCGCAGGTACTTGCAGCCGAGCGCCACCATGGGGCCGGTGCCGAAGCCGAAGCTTTCCGCGCCGAGCATCGCCGCCTTGATGACGTCCAGGCCCGTCTTCAGTCCACCGTCGGTCTGCAGGCGCACGCGGCCGCGCAGGTCGTTGAGGCGGAGCGTCTGCTGTGTTTCGGCAAGGCCCAGCTCCCACGGCGTGCCGGCGTACTTGATGGACGTGAGCGGGCTCGCGCCGGTACCGCCATCGTGGCCGGACACGGTGATGAGGTCCGCACCCGCCTTGACCACGCCGGCGGCGACGGTGCCGACGCCCGCGTGCGATACGAGCTTCACCGACACCAGCGCTTGCGGATTCACTTCCTTGAGGTCATGGATCAACTGCGCCAGGTCTTCGATCGAATAGATGTCGTGGTGCGGCGGTGGCGAGATGAGGCCGATGCCCGGCTTTGCATAACGCAGGCGCGCGATCGTGGCGTCCACCTTGTGGCCGGGCAACTGGCCGCCCTCGCCGGGCTTGGCGCCCTGGGCGATCTTGATCTGCAGCACCTCGGCGTTGACGAGGTACGCGGGCGTGACGCCGAAGCGGCCCGACGCCACCTGTTTGATCTTCGACGCGCGGTCGGTGCCATAGCGCGCGGGGTCTTCGCCGCCTTCGCCCGAGTTGCTGCGCGCGCCCAGGCGGTTCATGGCAATGGCTAAGGCTTCGTGCGCTTCCGGCGACAACGCACCCAGCGACATGCCGGCGGAATCGAAGCGCTTCAGGATGGCCTCGACCGGCTCGACCTCGTCCAACGGAATCGGCGTCGCCTCGCGGGGCACAAGCAGGTCGCGCAGCGCGGAAGGCGGCCTCGTGTCGACGTAATGGGCGTACTTCTCGTAGTCCGCCCAGTCGCCCGTGCGCACGGCCACCTGGAGGCTGGCGATGACGTCCGGGTTGTACATGTGGAACTCGCCGCCATGCACGTATTTGAAAAGACCGCCGGCACGCAATGCCTGCGCCTCGTCCCATGCTTCGGCGGCCAGCAGCCGTTGCTCCTGCTCGAGATCGGCAAAGCCGGAGCCGCCGATACGCGACGGCGTACCGGGGAAGCACAGCGCCACCACCTCGGGTGACAGGCCCACGATCTCGAAGAGCTGCGCGCCACGGTAACCGGCGACGGTGGAGATGCCCATCTTCGAAAGGATCTTCAACAGCCCCTTGCGGATGCCGCGACGATAATTGCGGCCGATCTCGCGCGGCGCACCTTCGCCGTTGCGGATGTGTCCGCTCCGACCCATGTCGAACAGGCTCTGGTAGGCGAGCCACGGGTAGATCGCGGTGGCGCCGAAACCGAGCAGGCACGCGAAGTGGTGCGGATCGCGGGGTGTCGCCGTCTCGACCATGATGTTGCACTGGCAGCGCAAACCGGTATCGACCAGGCGCGCGTGCACGGCGCCCGTGGCGAGCAGCGCGTGGATGGGCAGGAGTTCGCGCCGCGGATAGCGGTCGCTGAGGAACACCATCTGCACGCCACGCCGGACGGCGGCTTCCACGTCGTCGCAGATGCGCCGGAGCGCCTGCTCCAGCGTTTCGTCCGCGCCGTACATCAAGTCGAAGCGCGGCGTGTCGGCATACGCCGGGTTGGCGAGGATCTGGCGAAGCTTCCGCTGCGAGAGGATCGGTGAGTTGAGCAGGATCTGCCGTGCGTTCTCCGGCCCCAGGTCGAAGATGTTCCGCTCCTGGCCGATCTGCGTGACCAGCGACATGACCAGCCGCTCGCGCAGCGGATCGATGGGCGGATTCGTGACTTGCGCGAAGCCCTGGCGGAAACGGTCGAACAGCGGACGGATCTGCCGCGACAGCACGGCCATCGGCGTGTCGTCGCCCATCGAGCCGGTGGCTTCGGCTTCGGTTTCCGCGAGCACCTTCAGCACCGATTCGCACTCTTCGCGCGATAGCCCATAGAGCTTCTGGTATCGACGCAGTTCGTCCGCGGGCAGCGGCTCGGCGGCGAGGCTCGGGTCGATGAGGTCGGACTCGAGGTACGTCACACCCTTCCTCAACCAGTCACGGAAGGGAGCGCGGGCGCGGTTGATCGCGTCGATGTCGGCGTCGCGCAGGAAGCGGTGCTCCTGGAAGTCCACGGCGATCATCTCGCCGGGAGCGAGGCGCCCCTTGGCGACGATGCGCGACGACGGCACGTCCCACAGGCCGGTTTCCGAGGCCACGATGAGATGGTTGTCGTCGGACAGCGACCAGCGAGCGGGCCGCAGGCCGTTACGGTCGAGCGTGCAGGCGGCATAACGGCCGTCGCACATCACGAGGCCGGCGGGGCCGTCCCAGGGTTCGCTGTGCAGCGCGTAGTACTCATAGAACGCGGCAAGGTCTTCGTCGATGTCCTCGCGTGCGGCATAAGCCGGCGGCACCAGTACGCGCATGGCCGTGAGCAGGTCCATGCCGCCCATGAGCAGCACTTCCAGCGCGTTGTCGAGGCTTTCGGAATCCGATCCGCTCTGGCGAACCAGCGGGCCGATGTCGGAAAGCTCGACGCGTTCCGAACGCAGTACCGACGTGCGCGCCTGCATCCAGCGCCGGTTGGCGCGAATCGTGTTGATCTCGCCGTTGTGCGCAAGGAGGCGGAATGGCTGGGCAAGGCGCCACTGCGGCGACGTGTTCGTGGAGAAACGCTGGTGGAAGACCACGGCATCGGCGACGAGGGCCGGATGCGCCAGGTCCGGATAAACGTCGCGAAGGCGCCCGGGTGCGGCCATGGCCTTGTACCCCACCACTTCGCCCGAGAGCGACACCACATAGAAGTGTCGGTCGTCCGCCAGGGCGAGTTCGGCGCGGCGGCGTGCCCGAAACAGCTTCGCTTCGAACGCAGCCGAGGGTAAATCGCCCGGCGCGTCGACGAACACCTGGCGAACGCGCGGCATCGACGAGGCGGCCAGCGGGCCACAGGCGGAAGCGTCCACCGCAACGTCGCGCCAACCCGCCACCGAAAGGCCCACGCGGGAAAGCTCGGCCTCCAGCACATGTTCCGCCCTGTCGTCGCCTTGTGGATCGAGGAACACCACGCCGCTGGCGAAATGCGTGGCGAGCTTGATGCCGGATTCGCCGGCCAGCGCGCGCAGCCATTCCACCGGACGCCGCAGCAGCACGCCGCAACCGTCGCCGCTGATGCCGTCGGCGTTGACGCCGCCACGATGCGAAAGCTTCGCCAGCGCGGCGAACGCGGTATCGACCAGCGCCGCGCTGGCGTGGCCGTCTATCTGCGCAACGAGGCCGAAGCCGCAGCTGTCGTGTTCGAACGCCTCGTCATAGAGGCGCGGAGTGCCTTGCTTCACCATCCGCCTCCTCGTGGCATTGGTTTCGCTGGGATAGCGCGCACGTGGCCCCGCGGCCTGGACCGGCCGACCTTCACGTGCACGAAGGAGCATACGGACCCATTCTTGACACAATTGACGCGTTGCGTCAAAACATTTGGACGTCTAAACGGAATTCTTACGAGGCCTAGGAAAAGACCAGTGGAAAGGAATCGGGGCCTGCGAGCCCCGTCGGCGCATACCAGTTTCCATTTCCTGGAGACGACTGCCCCTTGTGGGAGCCGGCTATGCCGGCGATCCCGCGCCAGCAGGTATTCCCGCGAACGGGTATCGCCGCTGAAGCGGCTCCCACAAGAGGCCTCCAATGGCGGCCCCGCCGGGCCACCGCCAGGCGTCCGGGATGGGCGATAATCCGGACCATGCGCCCACTCGCCCTTGCCTGCACCCTCACCGTCGCCCTCCTCAGCCTCGCCACCTTCCCGCCGGCCCGGGCTGCCCAGGACGCCAAGGCCCGCGCGGAGCAGCAGGACGCCCGGCAGAAGCTCGAGGGGGTGCGCAAGGACATCGAATCCCTTACCCGGGAGCAGCGCGAAACCGCCAATGCGCGCGACAGCGCCAACGCCGCCCTGGCGAAGCAGGCCGAACAGGTGTCCGCGGCGGCGAAGGCGGTTCGCGAGACGGAGGCCGAGCTGGAACAGCGGCGGCACGACCTCGACCAGCTGAACGCCCAGCGGGCGGACATGCAGGCCGGCCTCGACAAGCAGAAGGGCGCCCTCGGCGACCTGCTCCGGGCCACCTATACCCTGGGCCGCGGCTCGGACCTGCAGCTGCTCCTCGGCGACGAGGACGTCAACCGGATCTCGCGCGCCCTCGCCTACTCCCGGTATTTCCAGGAGAACCGCGTCGAGCGCATTCGCGGCCTGCTCGCGGATCTTTCCCGCCTGCAGGAGGTCGAAGCCGCCATCACGGCCGAACAGCAGAAGCTGGAAGCCACCCGCTCCGAACGCGAAAAACGCGCCGCCGAACTGGAGAAGCAGCGCGGTGCCCAGCAGAAGCTGGTCGCCGACGCGGACGCCAGGTACAAGGACCAGGCCCAGCGCATGGCCGCCCTGAAACAGAACGAGCAGGACATGAATGCCCTCGTGGCCCGGCTGCAGAAGGTGATCGACGAGGCCGCCAAGGCGGCCGAGCCGGCGCCTGCCCCGAAGGGCGCGCCGGCCGCGTCGCCGATGTCCAACCTGCGCGGCAACCTGCCCTGGCCGGCCAACGGCCCGGTGCATGCATATGGCAACGGCGTCATCATCGTCGCGCCCCGCGGCAGCGAGGTGAAGGCGGTGGCGCGTGGCCGCGTGGTGTTCGCCAGCTTCCTGCGCGGCTACGGCATGATGATCATCGTGAACCACGGCAACGGTTTCATGAGCATGTACGGCAACAACGAAACGCTGCTGCACGGCGTGGGCGACACGGTGGAGGCCGGCGAAGCCGTCGGCACCGCGGCGGCGCCCGCCGGCGACAACGGCGCCTATTTCGAGCTGCGCCAGGGCGGCAAGCCCATCGATGCGCGCGGCTGGCTGAGCAAGAAGAATTAAGGACTCAGGTATGCGCCAGCACCCCCTTCGCCTAGCCCTCGTCGTCGCCCTCGGCGCGCTGGCGATTTCCACCGCCCAGGCCCAGCAGAAACCGCTGAAGCAACCCGATGCGCCGGCCGCGTCCTCGACCACCGCCGCCGCGGTGGCCAAGGGCGCCGACGACGCGGTAAGCCTCGAAGACATTCGCAATTTCACGCGGGTGTACCACATCGTGCAGCAGGCCTACGTAGAGAAACTCGACAACAAGACCATCATGAACGCCGCGATCAGCGGCATGCTGCAGAACCTGGACCCGCACAGCGAATACCTGGACAAGGAAGGCCTGGACGAACTCGACGAGGACACCACGGGTCAGTACGGCGGCCTGGGCATCGAAGTGCTGCAGGTCGACGGCATGCTGAAGATCGTCGCCCCCATCGATGACACGCCGGCCTCGCGCGCCGGCGTCAAGCCGGGCGACACCATCCTCAAGGTGGACGGCATGGTGGTCGACAGCCAGAACATCGACGAAGCATTCAAGAAGCTGCGCGGCGATCCGGGCAGCAAGATCACCCTCACGATCCTCCACGAGAAGTCGGACAAGCCGATCGACCTGCCGATGGTGCGCGAGCGCATCAACGTCACCAGCGTGAAGGTGCGCCCGCTGGAACCGGGCTACGTGTACATCCGCCTGAGCCAGTTCCAGGAAGACACGGCCAGCGACCTCGACAAGAAGCTCGGCGATTACATCGCGAAGAACGGCGCTCCCCGCGGTGCCGTACTCGACCTACGCTCGAATCCGGGTGGCTTGCTGACCACGGCCGTGGGCGTCGCGGACACCTTCCTCGACAGCGGTACCATCGTCACCACCAAGGGCCGGCTGCCCGACGCCAACCTGCATTTCGACGCCCACCCGGGGGACATGTTGCACGGCGCGCCTATCGTCATCCTCGCGGACAACGGCACGGCCTCGGCGGCCGAGATCGTCTCGGGCGCCCTGAAGGACAACCACCGCGCGTTGATCATGGGGCGCCGCACATTCGGAAAGGGCGTGGTGCAGACCGTGCTGCCGCTCGACGAGACGCATGCGGTGAAGATCACCACCGCGCGTTATTACACGCCGAACGGCACCTCCATCCAGGCCGAAGGCATCAAACCGGACATCGCCCTCGCCGATCTTTCGGTCAACAAGGCCGATACGCCGCCGCAGCTCATCGGATCGGAAGCCGACCTTCCCAACCACCTGGTGAACGAGAAAGCCGCCACCGATGACAAGAACTCGAGCGACGACGACGGCAAGCTCGCCATCGAGGACTACGCGCTCTCGCAGGCGCTCAACGTTCTGAAGGGGCTGGCGCTGAACAAGCCGCGCTGAGCGCGGCTGTCACCAGAAGCGCCACCACGGGCGCGTGGCCTTCGCCACCGCCTTGCGTACCTTGCGTGGCAAATCGGGATCGGCCGGCGGCGGTGCCACGACTTCCGCCGGGGTCCAGCCTTCATAGGACGCCGCACCGAATGCCGACGCTGGCAGGTCGGCATGGAACGTCGTGACGCTTTGCGCCAGTTCGATCGGCAGCGAATAGTAATGGTCGACGTCGTCGCCCTCGGCGTCCGCCGCGTCCTGCATGGATTCGATGCGCGCATGGATCGCGTCGAACGCGGCGGGGAGGCTGCCGCTGGTGGACAGGTCGCGCGTGTCGTCCTGCTGGCCGTCGTGCTCCGCGCGCCAGTTGCGCAGGCCGTTCACGTAGCACGTGGACGAACTGACCATCACCTGGTCGTCGTATTCGCAGGTCACGACCACGCAGCCGCGCGACAGGCGGCGCATCGCGTCGTCTGCGATCAGCGGCGCGGCGAAGCGGGTGACCACCGCGTACCAGCCGTTCGGCAGGGCCAGCGCGAAACCCCTGCGGGGATGGCTCGCCGTCTGCTCGTTGCGCACCAGATCGAGTGCGGCGAGGACCTCGTCGCCGCCTTTTCCCTTGACTGCGAGCCAGCCGATCGAGGCAGCCATGTCCTTACTCCGGCGCGGCCGGCTTCAACAGGAAGCGCACCGCGAGCAGGCCCAGTTCATAGAGCAGGCACATCGGCACCGCGAGCATGATCATGGAGAGGAGATCGGGTGGCGTGATGAAGGCCGCGATGGCGAAGGCGCCCACGATGGCGTAACCGCGCCCCTTGCTCAGCTTCTCGGCGTCCACGACACCGATGGCGGCAAGGATCACCACGGCCACCGGGACCTCGAAGCAGAGCCCGAAGGCGAAGAACATCAGCATCACGAAATCGAGGTAATGCGTGATGTCGGTCATCATCGCCACGCCCTCGGGCGTGACGGCGTTGAGGAACTTGAACGCCGCCGGCAGCACGATGAAATAGGCGAATGCGCAACCGGAATAGAACAGCACCAGCGAGGCCACCAGCAGGGGCCGGGCAAGGCGCTTCTCGTGCCGGTACAGCCCCGGGCTGACGAAGGCCCAAAGCTGGTAGAGGATCATCGGCATGCTGATGAACAGCGCCACGAAGAAGGAGAGCTTCAACGGCGTGACGAACGGGCTGGCGACCTCGGTGGCGATCAGGTGCGCGCCCTGCGGCATGCGCTCCACCAGCGGCTTGGCAAGCTCGGCATAAAGGTGGTTCGCAATGGGCACCAGCGCCAGCAGCACCAGCAGCAGTACCACGATGGCACGCATAAGGCGCGAGCGCAGTTCGATCAGGTGCGAGAACAGGCCCTCTTCGACCACGTCGTCGGGCGACGGATCGGGCTCACGTGCGGTCATGCGAATCGTTCTTCAGCGGAAGCATGTCGAGGGCCGGATCGGGTTCGCGGGGCTCCGCGTGCGCCGTCTGCGTTTCGGTGAACGTGTCGCGCACCTGCTCGCCGGTCTCACGGAGGCCAGCACCGGCGGCGCGGATATCCTCGCGCACGCTGTCGTGGGTGGCGCGGGCGTTTTCCGCCGTCTCACGAAGGGTGCGCTTGATTTCCTCGGCCTGGATCTCCCGCTCCACCTCGGCCCGCACGCTGTCCCAGCCGCTGCGCATCCGCCGCAGGAGGGCACCCGCGGTGCGGGCGGCATGCGGCAGGCGCTCGGGTCCGAGGACGATGAGCGCCACCACCGCGAGCAGCAGCAGTTTGGTGAGGCTGATGTCGATCATGGCGCCGCCGGATCAGGGCGCGCGGTCGCGCGGCTCGCTCGTCGTCTCGCTATGGACCGGCGGGACCTGGGTGGACGCCGGCGGGTCGGCCCGCAGCTTTTCCTCGCGCTCGCGCTGCTGGCGGGCCTCTTCGTCGCCGTCCAGGCCCTTCTTGAAGTCCCGCATGGCACCGCCCAGGTCCGAGCCGATATTGCGCAGCTTCTTCGTACCGAAGATGAGTACGACGACGAGCAGCAGGAGGACGATATGGGTAATGCTCATGGAAACCTCTCGGGCCGCCTCGGGCGACCGGTGGGACGGGGGGTCAGCGGTTAGTGTACTCCTCAAGTTTATCCCTGAATTCGACCACCTCGCTTGGAACGTTCGTCACACCGCCTTCGAAAATGCGGCGCGGGGTGATTCCCGGGCCGTAGATGGCCTCGTTCGAGTCGTCGTCGATGCTGAAATGGGCGCCGTCCAGCGCGATGCCGGCGTACAGGCCCTTGGCGCGGGCATAGGTGTAGATCTCGGCATTCATCCGTCCGTCGGTGGCGGCGGTGGCCGAGCGGCCGACCGGGCCGGCAGCGGCCCCGGCGTTGGCGCCCATGGTCCACTTGCCGTCGATGATCTCGTTGACGCCGCGATCGGTCATGAAGACGAGGATCACGTCGGCCGACTGGATGCCCGCCTGGAAGCCGAAGCCGGCACCGGCGAGGGAAATGAAGTTGGGATTCGACCACACGCCGTCGTGCTTGATGGAGATGAGGCCCTCGCCCTTGGTGCCGGAGAAGACGAAGCCTCCTTTCACCATTTTGGGAATGACGGCGATCGCATGGGCATTCCGCAGCATGTCGGTGGGGAGAGACTTGTCCGGCGCGTCGTCGACCATGTCCCTCAGCACGCGCACGGCCTCCCTGGCCTGCTTCTGCGGCGGATCCGCCGCCTGTGCCGCCAGCGAAGGCAGCAGGGTGAGCAATCCCAGGGCAAGCAGGGTGACGAGGCGTGGGGACATCGGTGGCTCCTTTCTGGCGCAGGTGGGCATCGGCTGCGGCCATGCGTTACGAGCTTCGCTACGCCGCCGTATGGCAGACTGCAGCGATCCCCGCGAGCGCCTAACGCCGATGCCAGGTAATCCAGACTATACCGGCCCTGCCGGTCAATCCCACGACACGACAGCGAAGGCAGGCGTCCTGCTGGTTAACCTCGGTACACCTGAAGCCCCCACCGCCGCCGCCGTCAGGCCCTACCTCGCCCAGTTCCTCGGTGACCGCCGCGTCATCGATTATCCGCCGCTGCTCTGGAAGGCGATCCTGTACGGCGTGATCCTACGGGTGCGGCCGAAGCGCTCCGCGCACGCGTATGCGCGCATCTGGACGCCGGAAGGTTCACCGCTGCGCGTCTACAGCGAAGCACTGGCCAAGGCGCTGGAGTCCGAACTGTCCATGCGGGCAGGCGCCCCCGTGCGGGTCGCGCTCGCGATGCGCTACGGCCGTCCCGACGTGGCGTCCACCGTCGCCGCGTTGCAACGCGACGGCGTGCGCCGCCTCCTCGTGCTGCCGCTGTATCCGCAGTATTCGGCCACGTCCACCGGCAGCGTCTTCGACGCGGTGGCGGACACGATCAAGGGCCTGCGCTGGCCGCCGGAACTGCGCCAGATCAATGACTACCACGACGAGCCGGCCTACATCGCCGCGCTGGCGGACAGCGTGCGCGCCCATTGGGCCGCCAACGGCCGTGGCGAGAAGTTGCTCATGAGCTTCCATGGCATTCCCGAACGCTATGTCCGGGAGGGCGATCCGTACTTCGAGCAAGCGCAGGCGACCGCGCGGTTGCTTCGCGAAGCCCTGGGGCTTTCGGAAGCCGAGGCGCCCCTCAGCTTCCAGTCTCGGGTGGGCCGCGAACGCTGGCTGCAGCCCTACACCGACGAGACCGTGAAGGCGCTCGGCGCGCAGGGTGTGAAGCGCATCGACGCCATCAGCCCGGGCTTCGCCGTGGACTGTCTGGAAACCCTCGAGGAAATCGCCATGCAGAACGCGGAGTTTTTCCGCGAGGCGGGGGGCGAGGCCCTCCGTTACATTCCCTGCCTCAACGCCACGGCGGCGCATGTGGACGCGCTGACTGACCTTGTATTGAGACACGTCCAGGGATGGCCCGAGTTCTCCCCAGGCACGGCGCGTCGCGATGCGTGAGTTGAACGTTTCCATCCCCGGACTCGAACTGGGGGGCCTGAGTTGGGGCGAACCCGACGCGCCGCCCGTGCTGATGTTGCACGGATGGCTCGACAACGCGGCGAGCTTCGCGCTGCTCGCGCCGCTGCTTGCCAGCCGTTTTCACGTAATCGCGCTCGACCTGCCCGGCCACGGCCACTCGCAGCACCTGCCGGAAGGCACGGTCTACCAGCACGTGGATTACGCGCGCGCCGTACTGGCCGCGGCTGATGCCCTCGCATTGCCTCGCTTTCATTTGTTGGGGCATTCGTTGGGTGCAGGCATCGCCACGCTGGTGGCGATCGCGGCCCCCGAGCGGGTGCGCCGTCTCGCCCTCATCGAAGGCCTGGGCCCGCTCGGCGACGACGGCTCGCGCACGTTGGACCGCTTCCGCGAGGCCATGGCGTCCAAGGCCGGGGGCAACCGGCCGCTACGCGTGTTCCCGACCATCGACGACGCGGCGGCGGCACGCGCCCTGGTCGGCGGTCTCGATGCCGATCTGGCGCGTCCCATCGTGGAGCGCGGCTTGCGTACGGTGGACGGCGGCTACAGCTGGCGCAGCGATCCGCGGCTGTCGCGCCCCACGGCCATCCGCCTCGCCGAAACCCAGGTGATGGCGCTGCTGCTCGGCCTGGCCGCGCCCACGTCGCTGTTGCTGGCACGGCCCCATCCGCCGTATCTGGAACCCGAAGCGCTACAGGTACGCATCGACTGCGTGGCGGACATCCGCGTCACGCACATGGACGGTGGACACCATCTTCATCTGGAACACCCGGCTGACGTCGCCACGTGGGTGAACGAAAGCACATAAGCATTTGTGGGAGCCGGCTATGCCGGCGATCCCGCGGCAGCGGGCCACGTCGAGTCGAGCACCCATCGCCGCTGAAGCGGCTCCCACAAGAAGCTTCAGGCCACCGGTTCGAAGCGGAAACCGGTCTGGATCACCGGGTCGACCAGCCAGTGGTCGGCCAGCAGGAAGGCGAACAGCACCATCAGGTACACGATGGAGTAGTTGAACGTCTTCATGGCGAACAATTCGTCCGGCGGATTCAACAGGCGAATCGCATACCAGAGGAAGCCCGCGCCGAGCACCACGGCGCCGAACAGGTAGATGAGGCCGCTCATGCCCGTGAAGAACGGAAGCAGGGTCACCACGAAAAGCAGGATCGTGTAGAACAGGATGTGCCAGCGCGTATAGGTGACGCCGTGGGTCACCGGCAGCATCGGCACCTGCGCCCGCGAGTAATCGTCCACGCGGAAGATCGCCAGCGCCCAGAAGTGCGGCGGCGTCCACACGAAGATGATCAGCAGCAACTGCAACGCATACGGATGCAGCGAACCGGTGACGGCCGTCCAGCCCAGCATGGGCGGCGCGGCGCCGGCGATGCCGCCGATCACGATGTTCTGTGGCGTCGCGCGCTTCAGGTAGGCGGTGTAGATCACCGCGTAGCCGATGAGCGAGAAGAAGGTGAGCACCGCGGTGAGCATGTTCACCAGGAACACCAGCACCAGCATCGAGATGATGCCCAGCGTCATGGCGAAGACGAACACCTGCATCGGCGTGAGCTGCCCCGTGGCCAACGGACGGTGCGAGGTGCGCGCCATCAGCTTGTCGATGCGCTGGTCGATGAGGTGGTTGAACGCGGCCGCCGACGCCGAGGCCAGCCAGATGCCGAGCGTGCCGAAGACGACGGCGTGCCAGGTGGGCAGCATCCGCTGTCCGTTCGCATCCACCGCCAGGAACATGCCGATGACGGCGCAGAACACCAGCAGCGCGACGACGCGCGGCTTGGTCAGTTCGAGATATTGGCCCAGGACGCTCACGGCGACTCCACGGCCGGCAGGCGCTGCGTGCTCGCCAGTGCCGCCAGCAGGGTGAACAACAACAACGCGGCAACGCCATTGTGCGCCGTCGCCACGGGCAACGGCAGGCCCAGGTGCACGTTACCGATGCCCAGCAACACCTGCGCCACGAGCACCACGCCAACGGCAATGCCGACCTTGCGCAGCCCCGCCCGGGCGAGGCGATGCGACAGCCACGCGAGGTAGCAGAATGTCACCAGCGCGCCGATGCGGTGGGCGATCTGGATGGCGCTGCGCGCGGCCATGTCGAGCACCCCGCCTTCGTAATTCACACCGATGCCACGCCAGAGCACGAAGGCCTGCTCGAAATCGGTCTGCGGCCACCACTGACCCAGGCACTTGGGGAAATCCGTGCCGCAGGCGAGCGCCGCGTAATTCGAACTGGTCCAGCCGCCCAAGGCGATCTGGCCCACCAGCACGGCGATGCCGATCGCCACGGGGGCGCGCAAGGCCGCGAAGCGATCGTCCGGCGTGCCCACGCGCCACCAGCGCAAGGCGGCCCACGCCAGCAGGGCGAAAGTGGCAAGGCCGCCGAGCAGGTGGCCCATGACGACGATGGGCTTCAGCAGCAGCGTCACCGTCCACATGCCCAGCATGGCCTGGAAAATGATCACGGCCAGCACGGCAACGCCGACCTTCCACGCGCCGGGACGATCGAGCCTTGCCGCGGCCACCAGCGGCAAGGCGATGGCCAGCGCCGAAAGACAGGACGAAACGACATGTTCGCCGCGCATGTACATGACCACGCCAACGGCGGCGAACACGGCGGCGAGCAGCACGGCCGCCACGGCGAAGCGGCGACGCCACGCGGCTACCAGCGCAATCGCCAGGACCATCACGCCCAGGCTGCCGGCGAGGAAGCGATGCACCTGCTCGCGCCAGGCTTTGTGCGTTTCGTAGGGACGATCGGGGAAGGCTTCGTTCGCCCGCGCGATGTCCTGCGCGTGGCCTGGCCAGGTGGCCTTGCCGTAGCAGGTGGGCCAGTCGGGGCACGAGAGGCCGGCGTTGGAAAGACGCACGAACGCACCGAACATCACCACGCAGAAGGCGAACAGCGCCGCCAGCAGGGCCAGGGTGCGAAGGAATTTCACGGCACGCGGCGACATCAGCGGATCACCTTCTGCAGGTCTTTACGAAGTCCGTTCGGATCGAAGCCGGCCGGATACCAGGCCAGCGCCGTGGCGTTGGATTCGACGAGCACGGCGGCGACGGTGTCGGGCTCGGCGGGGCGGAACGGCGCGAAGGCGTCGGCGGGATCGCTGCCGGTCTTGTAATCGCGCATCGTGGCGTCGGCATCCGCCCCCGTCGGCGCAGCACCGATGTAGAGCAGGCGCAGGCGATCGGCGTTGCGATTGAGCACGATGCGTGCATTGCGCATGAGCGTGAGGGTGTGCACGCAACGCGCGGCGCAATCCGGGCCCGGCAGCGCCACGAGTGTGAGGCGGGGCTCGCTGTCGCGCCAGGCCCAGGGCTTGCCGTCGACCTCGACGCGGACGTCGGCGAGGCTTCGCTGCGGCACGATCGGCTGGCCGTTGCCCTTCCCTTCCGGCTGCCATCCGGACAGCGTGAGCAGCCCGGCGGCGACGATCGGCGCGAGGAACACGAGCATGATCAGCACCAGCTTGAGGCGGCCGCTGCGGGTCGTCGGAGGTTTGGCGTTCGGATCGGTCATGGATTCTCGGACAGCTAGCGACGCTTGCGATGCAGGAGGACGAAGATCACCACCGCCGCCAGGGCGAAGGTGAACCATTGGAAGGCGTAGGCACGGTGCCGCGCCGGCGGCATGAAGCCCGGCGTCCAGTCACGCGCGTAGATGCTCGCGGGATCCCCGTCCAGCAACAGCACGCGAGGATACAGGGAGTGGCCCAGGTCGGCGCCAATCTCGCCGAGGTCCACGTACACCATGGTTTTCTCGGCGCCGTGCTGGCCGGGCAGGCTGTCGCCTCCCATGCGTATCCCCACGCCTGGCGGCGGGACGTAGAGCCCCCGGACATGGGTTTCGCCCGCCGGCAACGGCGGCAGCCGCGGGTTCGCGCCACGTTCCTTGGGAAGGAAACCGAGGTCCACGAGCAGGTAGGGACTGGAGCCGAGCGGCGAGAAAGGCACATACACGTGCACGCCCACCTGGCCCGCATGGGTCTGGTCGTCGAGCAGGTAGTAACGGCCGGGCACGAAGCTGCCGCGCACGTCGAGGCGCGGGTAGCGGTCGAGCGGCGGCGTGTCGGCCACCTTGCCGAAGTCCTCGACGCCGGCTGCCGCCCCTGCGGCGAAGCGCCGCAGCAGTTCATCCTTTTCGGAGGCACGATCCAGCTGCCACACCCCCAGCCGCACGAACAGCAGGATGCCGGCGATGGTGAGTGCGACAGCGAACCACGTCGGACGGCGCAGAAAGGTCATGCAAGACCCCGCGTGGCCGCCGCTATACTCGGATTGTCGCAATGGGGCGGAACGGTCACGTGGAAACCATCTATAAGTACGCGCTGGTGATCCTGCTGCTGGTGGTGTTGTTCAACCTCGGCCAGGCACTGTTCTTCATGATGACCGATAAAGGTCAGAGCAAGCGCACGGTCTGGGCCCTCACCCGCCGCATCGGCTTGTCCCTGCTGCTCATCGCCATGGTGGCGCTGGGCATCTTCATGGGCTGGCTGCACCCCCACGGAGTCGGACAATTCTAGCGCGCATGGCAAGGGGGCCAAGGCGCGGTGCGGCAATCGGTGCGCCCGCACACGAATCGTGCACATCCGTGATCCCATCCTCGGCGCCACATCGAACCGGGAGGAAATCCACATGCGTGCAGGTCTCATCGTCGTAGGCGTCATCCTTATCGGGCTTGGGCTCTGGATCACGCTGGGCAACGGCAGCTATCGCAAGACCGATACCGTGGCCTCCATCGGTCCCGCCAAGATCGAAGCCACCCACGACAAGGCCATCCCCCAGTGGGTGGGCATCGCGGGCATCGTGATCGGCGGCATCGTGGCCGTGGCGGGCATCGCCCGCAAGCGCTGATCGTCACGGGGAGCGGGCCGGGCGGCCTTCGCGGCCCGCTCCGCTCCCACTCGCTACAATGGGCGGATGGATGTTTCCCACCTGCTCGATTCCCTCAACGACGCCCAGCGCGAAGCGGTCAGCGCCCCGCCCGGCCATTACCTGATCCTCGCCGGTGCCGGCTCCGGCAAGACCCGCGTGCTGACCAACCGCATCGGCTGGCTCACGCAGGTCGAACGCGTGCCGCCCTGGGCGATCCTCGCCGTCACCTTCACCAACAAGGCGGCGGGCGAGATGCGCTCCCGACTGGACGGCATCATCCCCGGCGGCACCCAGGGGCTCACCGTGGGCACCTTCCACGGCATCGCCCACCGGCTCCTGCGCCGGCATTGGCGCGAGGCGGGGCTCGTCGAAGGATTCCAGATCCTCGATTCCGACGACCAGCAGCGCCTCATCAAGCGCGTGGTCGCCGGCATGGGCCTCGACGAGGCCCGCTTCCCGCCGCGGCAGGCGGCCTGGCAGATCAACAACTGGAAGGACGAAGGCAAGCGGCCGGACGGCATCGAGCACCGCGACCACCCCGTCACCCGCACCTTCATCGAGATCTACAAAGCCTACGAGCAGCAGTGCCAGCGTGCCGGCCTGGTGGATTTCGCGGAATTGCTGTTGCGGGCGCACGAGTTGTGGCTGAAGGACCCGCAGGTCCTGAAGCACTACCAGGAACGTTGGCGCTACCTGCTGATCGACGAGTTCCAGGACACGAACACCTTGCAGTACGCCTGGATCCGGGTACTGGCGGGCGACACTGGCCAGGCCTTCGTGGTCGGCGACGACGACCAGGCCATTTATGGCTGGCGCGGCGCGAAGGTGGAGAACGTGCAACAGTTCCTGCGCGATTTCCCCGGCGCGAAGACGATCCGCCTCGAGCAGAACTACCGCTCCACCTCCACGATCCTCAACGCCGCGAACGCGGTGATCGCCCGCAACGGCGGCCGTCTCGGCAAGCAGTTGTGGACGGATGGCGGCGAAGGCGAGCGCATCGCCCTCTACGCGGCGTACAACGAACAGGACGAGGCCCGCTTCGTCATCGAGCGCATCCGTGAGCACATTGCCGAACACGGCAACGCGCGCGACTGCGCCATCCTCTACCGGTCGAACGCGCAGTCCCGCAACTTCGAGGAACAGCTGATCCAGCGCGACCTGCCTTACCGCGTGTACGGCGGCCTCCGCTTCTTCGAGCGCGCCGAAATCAAGGATGCCCTCGCCTACCTGCGCCTTGCCTCCAACCGCCACGACGACGCCGCTTTCGAGCGCGCGGTGAACACGCCGCCACGCGGCATCGGCGATCGCACGCTCGACGAACTGCGGCGTCGCGCACGCGCCGATGCCAGCTCCATGTGGGAAGCGTCGCTCACCGAGGTATCCATCGGATCGATGGCCGGTCGGGCGAAGAACGCTGTGAAGGCCTTCATCGGCCTCATCGACAACCTCGCACGCACCTTCGCGGGCCATGGCGACGGCGACAACGGCGAAGGTTCCTCGGCCCTCGACCTGGCCGAGCAGATCGAGCACGCCATCATCCATACCGGGCTGCGCGACTTCTACGAGAACGATAAGCGCGGTAACGGCGAGGCCCGCGTGGAAAACCTGGACGAACTTGTGAACGTCGCCAGCCGCTTCGAGATGACGCCCGAAGACCTCGATGCGGGCTTGAACGAACTCTCTGCGTTCCTGTCGCACGCCGCGCTGGAAGCCGGCGAGGGGCAAGGCGAGGCCTGGGACGACTGCGTGCAGCTCATGACGCTGCACTCCGCCAAGGGCCTCGAATTCCCCGTGGTCTTCCTCGTCGGCATGGAAGAAGGCCTGTTCCCCAGCCAGCGTTCCACCGAGGAAGAGAACCGTCTGGAGGAAGAGCGCCGGCTTGCCTATGTCGGCATCACGCGGGCGCGCGAACGGCTGTTCCTCACCCACGCGGAGTCGCGCCGCATGCACGGCACGGAGATGCTCGCCCGGCCGTCCCGCTTCCTGGGCGAGATCCCGCCCGAACTGATCGACGAACTGCGTCCCCGTGTGCAGGTGTCCCGTCCCGTCTATGCCGATCGCTTCGCCGCGGCGCCCTCGTTCGAGGCATCCTCGCCGATCCGCCTCGGCCAGCGGGTAACCCATCCGAAGTTCGGCGAAGGCACCATCGTGAGCGCCGAGGGCGCGGGCGCCCACATGCGCGTGCAGGTGAACTTCGAGGATGCCGGAAGCAAATGGCTGGTTTACGCTTACGCGAACCTCACGGCGCTGTAGTTTCTTGTGTATGTGCCGCTATAGCGGCGAGGGGAATCCTGCGGCCATGTCGCGAGGTTTCCTCGCCGCTGTAGCGGCTCCTACAGGACGGCGTCGGGGTAAGGGACTGACAGGGGGAGAGCATGATCGTAGGTATCGACCTCGGCACGACCAACAGCCTGGTCGCGGCGTGGCTGGACGGTGGGCCGCGGCTCATCCCGAACGTGCTGGGCAGCACGATCACGCCCTCGTGCGTCAGCATCGATGCCGACGGCAGCGTGCTCGTGGGCCAGGCCGCACGCGAGCGTTTGCAGACCCATCCGGACGACACCGCGGCGCTGTTCAAGCGCCACATGGGCAGCGCCCGTAGCGTTCGGCTGGGCGGTCGGGATTACCGGCCGGAGGAACTCTCCGCGCTCGTGCTGCGCTCCCTGAAGGCCGACGCCGAAGCGTTCCTCGGACGCCCGGTCACCGAAGCCATCGTGACCGTGCCGGCCTATTTCTCGGATGCGCAGCGCAAGGCGACGCGCGTCGCGGGCGAGCTGACGGGCCTGAAAGTGGAGCGCCTGCTCAATGAACCGACCGCCGCCGCGCTGGCCTATGGCCTGCACGATGCGAAGGGGGAAACGCAGTTCCTCGTGTTCGACCTCGGCGGCGGCACCTTCGACGTATCGATCCTGGAAATGTTCGAAGGCGTGATGGAAGTGCGGGCGAGCGCCGGCGACAACATGCTCGGCGGCGAGGATTTCACCGGCCTCATCACTGAACTCGCTTTCACTCAGGGCATTCCCCCCTCCGCGCGCAACGACGCCCTTTTCATGCAACGCCTGGCGGCCAAGGCGGAAGCCGCCAAGCGCGACCTCGGCAACGGCGGCACTGCACGCTTCGATGTGCGTTACCAGGACATCGCCGCCACCGTGACGATCGATCCCGAGGCCTTCGAAGAACTCGCGCAACCGTTGCTCAACCGCCTGTGGCGGCCGATCGAGCGAGCGCTTCGCGACGCCCGCATCCGCGCTGCCGATCTCGACAACGTCGTACTGGCTGGCGGCGCCACGCGCATGCCGATGATCCGCGCCCTGGCGACGCGTATGTTCGGGCGATTCCCTGCCGTGGGGCACCATCCCGACGAGGTCGTGGCGCTCGGTGCCGCCGTGCAGGCGGGCCTGAAAATGAAGGACAAGGCGCTCGACGAGATGGTGATGACGGACGTATGTCCGTACACGCTCGGCACCGAGGTGGTCCGCCTGCTCGACAACGGTGCACAAGCCGGTGGTTTCTACGCGCCTGTCATCGAGCGCAACACCGTCGTGCCGGTAAGCCGGGTGCAGCGTTTCTCGCCGGTGTCGCCACAGCAGACGCAGATCCGCATCGGCGTCTACCAGGGGGAATCGCGCCTCGTGCGCGACAACATTCCCCTCGGCGAACTCGTGGTTCCCATCGTGCCCGGCCCGGGTCACGCGGACGGTACGGACGTGCGCTTTACCTACGACGTGAACGGACTGCTCGAGGTGGAAGTGACGGTCGTCGCCACCGGCGCGAAGGAACGGCTCGTGATCGAAAGCGGCGGCAACCACCTTTCGCCGGCGGACATCGCGCAGCGCCTCGCGGCGTTGTCGGCGCTGAAGATCCATCCGCGCGACACGCTGGAAAACCGCACGTTGCTCGCGCGCGCGGAGCGGCTGTACGAACAATTGCTCGGCGCCACGCGCGACCAGCTGGGCCAGTTCATCCTGCGCTTCGAGCAGGTACTGGCCACCCAGGACGCACGCCTGATCGCCCGTGACGCCGCCGCATTTCGCGAGGCGCTGGATACGATCGAGCGCGACAGCCGCTTCGCTTCCGATCCGGTGGATTGACCATGCACTGGTACCTCGAAGCCCTCGGCCTTCCCGCGCATGCCGACCTGGTGGCCGTGCGCCGCGCCTATGCCGCCGCCCTGCGCGGTATCGACCAGGCGGCGGACCCCGCCGGTTTCGCTCGTTTGCGCGAGGCCTACGAGGCGGCACGTGCATGGTGCGAACAGGCAGACGCCGCGGCGCGCGAAGCCGCCCCGGCGGAAGCGTCCGCACCCGTTGACGAAGAGCCTGGCGAAGACGATGCACCGCCGGAGCGGCCGCAACAACATAAAGCTCAGACCCACGCCGACCCGACGGTCACCCTCGCCTGGCGTTTCGCTGCCGATGTCGGCGCGCGACGGATCGAAGCGATCCCACAACTGCTGGAGGAGGCGCTGGTCTACCTGCGCACGCAGTACATCGATGCGCCCGGCCGCTTCGAGGAATACCTCATCGACCTGCTCGGCCTGCAACGTATCGGTCACCGCGCGGCCGTCTTCGCCGCCGCGGAAGAGCAGTTCCACTGGCGGGAGGTGGGCCACCTCGCCGCGCTCGGCCAGCGGGGACAGTGGATCGAGCTCGTGCTCGCGCAGCGCGAGGACTGGCTTGCGCTCGCGGCGGACCGCCGCTCGGCATGGCTGGAGCTTTTCGCGCGTGCCGAAGCTCGCCTCGACAGTTCGCTGCTCCGCCATTGGCCCGAGATGGCGAAGCTGCAGGAACGGTTTCCCGCATGGCTCAGCCTGCATGTCTCCGGCGAGACCTTGCAGGCCTGGAAGGAGGCCTTCGAGGCGCAATCGCCGGCCGCGCGCGAGGCGTTCACTCGCATGGCTCCGCCAGACGCGGCTTACCTCCCGGCATCGGTCGTCGCCGCGCGCCGGCGCACGAAGGAACGATCCACCTGGCGGGTCATGGGTGGCTTCGCGCTGATGCTGCTCGGCGGCCTCGCCAACGTTGCCTTCAATGGCACGCATTCTGGACTGGACCTGTCGTTCCCGCCGCTACCGTCGTCGATACCGGCGGATACCCCGCGCCAGTGCATGGAACTCTATGCACGCATGGACAAACCCGACGCGTTCGCCGACATGACGGCGGACGAGGTGGAGACCATCAAGACGCGCGGCGAACGATGTGCGCGGCAGGGCGACTGGCACCCGCCGACGCCCTGACCGTCACGGCGACAGCCGCGGCACGCCGTGCTGGTCGCGCTCTTCCACGGCGGTGACGCGCGTATCGATGCGCCGTGCGCGCAGTTCCTCGGGCAATGCCTCGGCGCTTTCGCCGCGCGCCAGTGCCAGCGCGTTGCGGTAGCACCGTTGGGCCAGCTCGGGCTGCCCTTCGCCGGTGTAGACGTCGCCGAGCGCTTCCCACGCCGTGGCATTGGGCTCGATGGCCAATGCACGCTCGAGATAAGGGCGGGCCTTGCCCCACAGGCGCACGCGCACGCACATCCTGCCGACGGCCGTGAGCAGCGCGGCATCGTTGGGGTGCGTGTCCACCCACCCTTCGGCGCGACGCAACCGCTGCTCGATGTCTTCGGAACCCATGCCGCCGTACGTGGCGGCGAGCATCGGCGACCATTCGCGGCGCAACGCGGTTTCGATCT
Organism: Luteibacter sp. HAY1-4A; assembly: GCF_056755355.1. Classification (NCBI taxonomy): domain Bacteria; kingdom Pseudomonadati; phylum Pseudomonadota; class Gammaproteobacteria; order Lysobacterales; family Rhodanobacteraceae; genus Luteibacter; species Luteibacter sp. HAY1-4A. Next base: position 19,413 of record NZ_JBNDHZ010000024.1, on the reverse strand, counting down.
CGTCCATGGCTGCCATGGTCTGGCCGTAACGCGCGGCCTGTCGCGCATAGGCGTCCACGGCGGCAGGCAGACGACGCTGCCCCTTCGGCAACTGCGACCACAGGGTGGCCAGCGTCGCGCCATCGCCGGCGCTCAGGATATACGCCGCCACCACGCGCGCCTCGACTTCAGCGTAGCGGCGCGCGCCTAGTTCGCTGCTCTTCTGCAACGGGTCGAGCGCGCGCATTGCATTACGCGCTTCGCCGGTGGCGAGCGATGCCTCGGCGTATTCCATCCAGCCCGCTGGCGTGAGCGTGCCGGCACCGGCTTCCGGTGCCAGCAACGCGACGGCGTCCGCGGGCCGGCCACTCATGCGCAGGAAGCGGGCACGCAGCACGCGTGCTGCCCGTGGTGTTTCCTGTGCCGCCTGGTCCAGCGTTTCCAGTGCACGCGCGGATTCGCCGTGACGCTCCGCGGCTTCGGCCGCCGCGAGCAGCGCGGGACCGCGCACCGAGGGATAACGCGCGGCGCGGTTGAGATCGCGCTCGGCCTCGCTATGCCGACCTTCGATCAGCGAGACGAGGCCGTCGGCCAGACGACGGCGGCTGAGGCGGCGATGACGCCGCGTCATGGCGCCGAACGGCCAGCGGAGGATGGCGACGATCAGGGCGATGACTGCCCATGCCAGCAAGAGCAGCGCCAGCGCCGTCACCACGGTCATCTGCACGCTGGTGCCGCGGAGGCGGATGAGCACGTAGCCGGGATCTTCCGCGACCCAGTGCCACGCGAAGGCGGCTATGACCGCGACCAGGATGAGACCGACGATCCAGCGCCACGGTTTCATGGCTTGCCCTCGCCCGGTGCGCCGACGCTGCCGGCGTGCGCCGGCGTGGCTGCCGACGCCGCGGCAGCGGGATGCGTGCCCTGCAACGCGTGCACCGAGCGCAGGTTGCGCAGTTCCGCTAGCGCGGCGCCCAGCTTCGGTTCATTGCCGCGGGCCTGGCTGGCCAGGAGCGCGGCGACGCGCGAACGTGCCGTCTTCACCGCCGGCGCGGTCGCGTCGAAATAGGTGGCGAGCGCCCCATCCGCGCGCTTCAGCGCCGCGGCGCGGCCGGTGTCGTCGTACGCGAGCACGGCCGCTTCCGCATGCGCCACATCGAGCGCCGCCAGTTCACGGGCGATCCGTCCGTCGGCGAGGGCGACCGGCGAGCCTTCATCGTGGCTGACGCGCACGATGCTGCCCAGCGCATTGCCGGCCCGCTGCCAGAATCCCGGCGGCGTGCCATCCGCGGGCGCGGCGGCGTCTTCCCGCTTCAACGGCAGCGACGGCAGCTGCGCGCGCAGGTCGGCCAGCGTGGCGAGGTCGTTGCCGCGCGCGGCAAGCGCCACGGCGGCGAGGGCCTCGCGCTCGGCCGCCAGATCCTGGCGTACCGCGGCGAACGCGCTGTCGTTAACGGCAGCGAGCGTCTTGTCGGCAAGGTCGTATGCGGACAGGGCACCGGCGGCATCGCCGAACAACGCGAAGCGCTCCTTCGCCATGCGCAGCAGCGACTCCGCTTCGTCGAGCAGCATGGCGTCATGGCCGCTCAGGCTGCGCTCGGAAAGGTTCGCCACGGCATCTTCGAGGTTGCGCGTGCGCTCCGACACGCCAAGCATCTCCTCACGCGCCGATCGATTGACCGCGTCCGCGTCGCTGAGCCTGCGGCGCAGGTTGGCGTTTTCCTCGCGCATGCCGTCCACGCCGGCCTGCAAGGTGTCGACCTGGCCGCGAAGGCCATTTGCCGCGCCCAGGTCGGCACGCATCTCCCAGACTGTCCATGCGGTGTAACCCGCGGCACCCAGGGCCGCCAGGGACAGGAGGATGGCCAGGGCGAGCGCGCCTCCGCCACGCCGGGGCGCGGCCGCGACGGGCGGTCGCGACGTGGCGGGCGAGGGCGCGGCGGCCGGGGCCGGCGTTGCCGGCGCGGTATCGGTCGGAGGAGTCTCGTTCGTCATGGGCGCCATGCTAGCAGGCCATACGGCAACGCACGGTGCACGGGCGGCACGGAGACGCGCCGGACCTTCAGCGCCCGGTGAACGAGACCTCGGTGGCGGCCTTGAGCAGGTCGCCCGGCAACGCCGAGCGCGCCACGGTCACGCGCTCGAAACCGGCTTCCATGGCGATTTCCCTCATTCGCTCGCTGCTCACCACGGCGACCGCCTGGACCAGCTTGCGCCAGGCGGGCGCGATCAGCGCCCGGCGCAGGTGGTCGAGGGCCTCGGCGCTGGACAACAGCACGGCGGAACGCCGGCCGAGCTTGAGCAGGGGGTCGATGTGGCGGCGGTCGATCCGCGGCGCCACGCGGTGATAGACATGGATCTCTTCGAGCCGCGCTCCGCGCTGGGCGAGTTGCTCGCGCAACAGGCCCCGGCCTCCTGGCGCGCCGACGAGCGCTACCCGCCGGCCCGCCAGTTCGGCCAGTTCAGGCATGCCGAGCACGCCTTCGCTGTCCTGCGATTTCTCGGGGAAACGGGCATCGGGCACATTGGCGGTCTTCAGCGCGCGCGCGGTACCCCGTCCTACCGCGATGACGGTGGCCCTGGTGGCCAGGGGCAGCACATCGGCGGCGAAGCGCACGGCGGCGGGGCTGGTGAAGACCAGCACGTCGCCTTCCAGCGCGCGGCGCAGGGCCGCATCGACGGTGGAAGCGTCTTCGGTCGCGCGCAGGGAAAGGCCCGGCACACTGACCGGAATGCCGCCAAGCTTGCGAACGCGCCGCGCAAGGGGGCCGGCGGTACCTGCGGGACGGGTGATGACAACCGTAACGTTACGAAGGGGGAGGGAGCGACTCACTACTTCAGAGTCCTGTCTGGCATCCTGCGACTTGAGGGTCAGCTTAGGAACGTTGGGGCGGCATCGCCAATGCCGAAGGTTGGGTCTTCACATACGCGTGCGAACTGTTCACCCGGCCGCTTAGACTTCGCCGCTTATGACCACGTCCCCGCCCCCGTCCCCTCTCCCCGAGCTCGAGCATTTCATCCGCGACGGCATTCCTCTCGCCCGCGCCATGGACCTGCACATCGCGGCCTTCGATGGCGATTGTCTCGTCATGACCGCGCCGCTGGCGCCGAACATCAACGACAAGGGCTGCGCCTTCGGAGGCAGCCTCTCCAGCCTGATGACGGTTGCCTGCTGGGCCCTCGTGGAGGCGCGCCTGCGCGAACGAGGCCTCGATTGCGACGTGTTCGTGGCCGATTCCACCGTCCGCTACCTCGATCCGGTCTGGGATGACCTGCGGGCGGAAGCCACGCTCGCCCCGGGTGCCACCTGGGAGCCGTTTTTCGCCACGCTCGAAGCCCGCGGCCGTGCCCGTGCCGACTTCGCGTGTGTCGTTCCCGGCACGGTGGGCAAGCCGGCGGCCAGCCTCGACGCGCGCTTCGTCGCCAAGCGCCGGGCATAATGCCCGCCGACGCCACGATGGAAGCCGCCATGCGCCCGCTCGCCCTGCCCGCCCTAGCACTTGCCCTCCTGGCCCTCTCCGGCTGCGCCACCGACAAGCGCAACCAGGCTCTGAACAAAACCCTGATGAACTACGCCGCGGCGATCCGCTGGGGCGATTTCGCGGGCGCGCAGAGTTTCGTCGACAAGGACTATGCCGCCGAGCACCCGATGAGTTCCATCGAGCAGGGACGGCTGCAGCAGTTGCGCGTCACAGGCTACGACGAAGGCTCGGGTCCGCGTCCGGACGGCGACGACGACGTCGTTCAGGTGGTGCAGATCAATGTGGTGAACATCAACACCCAGGCCGAGCGCGGCATCGTCGACCGGCAGCGCTGGCATTACGACCGCGAAAAGAACAAGTGGGCGCTGAAGACGGGCCTGCCGGATTTCTCGCCGCACTGAGCGGCCACCGCCCTTGCGATACAATCGGCGGTTTGATCCCATCCCGGGACGCGGAAAGACCCGATGAACGACGTAATGCAGAAGCTGCCCGCTTTCGTGACGAACCACGCCCTGCTGGTGGCGGCGTTCGTGGTGATCCTGATCGCGCTGGTCGCGGGCGAGGCGGGTCGCCTGTTCCGCAAGTGGAAGTCGCTGACGCCCGCGGGCCTCACGCAGCTGATCAATCGCGACACGCCGCTGATCATCGACCTCTCCGCGAGCGCGGATTTCGAGAAGGCCCACATCCCCGGCGCGAAGAACGTTGCCATGAGCCAGTTCGACCCGGAAACGCAGAAGGATCTCTCGAAGGCGAGGGAGCTGCCCGTGGTGCTCGTCGACAAGGACGGCCGCGGCGTGGGCAAGGCCGCCAACCGGCTGGTCAAGGCCGGGTTCGCGCGCGTGTTCGTACTGGACGGCGGCACCTACGCCTGGCAAACCGCGCAGCTGCCCTTGGCGAAGGGCAAGAAGTAAGGCTTTCGCTGGCCTGTGGGAGCCGGCTTCGCCGGCGATCCCGCGGCAGCGGGCACACTCGCGAGCACGTATCGCCGCTGAAGCGGCTCCCACAGGGAAAGATGCGACGTTGTCGCAGAGTACTTCGCCGCCACAGCGGCTTCTACAGGCCGTGGATGCCTGGCCTGCCTCGCAGGATTTCGGTCAGTACATCGGGCGCCACATCGAACGAGTCGAAGTACAGCCGGTCTTCCGGCAGCTTCGCATCGATGAGGAACTGACGGCCCGCGGCGATCATCGCTGGCGGGCCGCTCATGTAGAAGTCGAAGCCGGACAGGTCCGGATGGTCTTCCAGCAGCGCCTCGTGGACCAGGCCTTCGCGCATGCCCGCCGCGCGCGCCGCCTCGGGGTCCGATAGCACCGGTGTGAAACGGATGACGGGCGATTGCTCGGTCCATCGCGTGGCGAGGTCGAGCAGGTAGAGGTCCGCCCTGTTGCGCGCGCCCCAGTACACGTGCATCGGCCGACGGGTGCCAAGCGCGATGAAATGCTCCACGATGGCCTTTACCGGGGCGAAGCCCGTGCCGCCGGCCATGAACAGCATCGGCCGCTCGGAGTCTTCCCGCGGCACGAACGTGCCCAGCGGCACTTCGATGGTCAGGCGATCGCCCACGCGCAGCGCGTCGTACACCCAACTGGTAAAGCCGCCGCCTGGCACGTGTCGCACGTGCAGTTCGATGAGGCCGTCTTCCCGCGGGCAGCAGGCGATCGAGAACGGCCGATGCTTGCCGCCGTCCAGCACCACATCCAGGTACTGGCCCGGCAGCCAGTTCACGCGGCTGCCGTCGGAGGGCCGAAGCCAGACGCCGACCACGTCGGGCGCGAGTGGGCGGCGCTCCACCACCTCGGTCTCGACCCGGCGATGCGGAATGTCTTCCACCGAGGCGATCTCGCGCGCCTGGATGGCGATGTCGCCACGGGGCACCGCCTGGCACAGGAGGATGGCGTGGCGCGACGGGGGTACCCCGGTGAGGGCCACGGGCGGATTGCGCGGGTAGTCGCATTCGCCGGCCACCAGCGTGGCCTTGCAGCTGCCGCACACGCCGCCGCGGCACGAATACGGGAGGGCGATTCCCGCGCGCTGGGCGGCTTCGAGCACGGTCTCGCCGGCGGCGGCGTCGAAGCGCTTGCCGGACGCTGTGAGGGTTACGGTGGGCACCCGCCCATTGTAGGACAATGGCGGCTTGCCCCAAAGGAAGCACGCCGGCCATGGCCATCTGGAAACACCCCATCGACCTCGCCCGGATCAACGGCTGGAGCCGCGGCACGATGATGGAAACGCTCGATATCCACTTCACCGCCTTCGGCGACGACTGGCTGCAGGGCACCATGCCGGTTGACCATCGCACCCAGCAGCCGTTCGGGCTGCTGCACGGCGGCGCCTCGGTGGTGCTTGCCGAGACCCTCGGCAGCTCGGCCTCGCTACTGACGCTGGACGTGGAGAAAGAGGTGGCGGTGGGCCTGGATATCAACGCCAACCATATCCGCGGCGTCCGCGGCGGCATCGTCACCGGCACGGCCAAGGCGGCCCACCTCGGTCGCACCACGCAGGTGTGGGAGATCCGCATCGAGGACGAACAGGGCCGGCTCGTCTGCCTTTCCCGCCTCACCATGGCGGTGATTCCGTCGCCGGGCGGCGCGCCGGGGAACCTGCGCGGGTGAGCGGCGCCGCCCCGTACGCCGCGCTGTCGCCGGACCTCGTGCTGGCCGCCGTCGATGCGGCCGGCCGCTGGAGCGACGGCCGCCTGCTCACGCTCAACAGCTACGAGAACCGTGTGTTCCAGGTCGGCCTCGACGAAGGCGGATTCGTGGTGGTGAAGTTCTATCGCCCCGGCCGCTGGTCCGATGCCGCCATCGAGGAAGAACACGCCTTCGCGCTGGAACTGGCCGAGGCCGAACTGCCGGTGGTGGCCCCATTGGTGGTGGAAGGGCACACCCTGTTGCGCCACGAGGGCTTCCGTTACGCGGTGTATCCGCGCCGCGGTGGACGGGCGCCGTCGCTGGAATCGGCCGATCAGCTCGAGTGGCTGGGGCGCCTGCTGGGCCGCATGCACGCGCTGGGCTCGCGCGAACGTTTCCACGCACGCGGTACGCTCGACCGCGCCACGATGATCGAGGCGCCGATGCGCGCAGCGTTGGGCTCCGACCTGCTTCCGGCGCATCTGTTCGATGCGTACCGGCATGCCGCAGGGCGCGTCGACTTGGCCGTGGCCCACCGGTTCGAAGCCGTCGGCCCGCTCCGCCACATCCGGCTGCACGGCGACTGCCATCCGGGCAACGTGCTCTGGACGGACGCGGGTCCGCACTTCGTCGACCTCGACGACGCGCGCATGGGCCCTGCCGTGCAGGATCTCTGGATGCTTGCGGGCGACGACGCCATGATGGACGCCCTGCTCGAAGGCTATGGCCAGTTCCGCGATTTCGATCCGGTGGAACTCGCCCTCGTTCCCGCCCTGCGGGCGATGCGGCAAGTGCATTACGCGGGCTGGATCGCCGAGCGCTGGCACGATCCGGCCTTCCCCGCCGCCTTTCCGTTCGCGGCCGAGGCACGCTGGTGGGATCAGCACATCGCCGACCTGCACGAGATCGCCGACGACCTGTAACCGGCGTCCGCAAGCCATAATCGCGACCTGCCACTCCGGGAGAACCCATGCATTCCTTCTTCACCCGCGTCATCGCCGTCTTCGAGATCGCCGGCGGCCTGTTCGGCCTCGTCCGCCAGTTCGACCGGTTGCTCGGCGGACGCTTCGGCGGGGTGGATGCGATCGTCGCGGTCCTGGGCGTGCTGCTGTTCGCCTTCATCCTCGTGGCGGGCGTGCTGCTGGCCAGCAACGACGGGCGCGGTACCAGCATGTCGATCTGGGCGCAGTTCCTGCAGGCGCCGCTGGTCGCCACGCCGTTCTTCAGCTACGCCCTCTCCAGCGGCGCGTATGCGAACCTCTCGCTGACCTTGCAGCACTCGCCGCGTCTCGGCTTCGACTGGGCCATCGCCGAACACGGCTGGCTGCTCGCCATGGGCGGACCCTCGGCCGCGCACATCGGCATCAACCTCCTTGCACTGGTGTCCTGGCTCGTCCTGCGCTTCGGTCGCTGAGGGCCGGTATCATTCACCGATGAACGCACCCGCACTCCCCGTCATCCGCCTGAAGTCCGACCGCATGCCGGGCCACCCCTGGATCTGGTCCGCACAGGTCGTGAAACCCGCCGACCGCCTGCCACCAGGCAGCGTGGTGGACGTGGAGGACGCCAAGGGCCGCTTCGTCGGCCGCGGCTTCTGGAACGGCCATGCCCGCGTGGCCCTGCGGCTGCTGACCACCCATCCCGACGAACGCATCGACGACAGCTGGATCGCCGACCGTCTCGCACGTGCCGTGGAACTCAGGCGCGAACTGCTGCGCCTCGACGAAGTCAGCGACGCCTGGCGCGTCGTGCACAGCGAGGGCGATGGTCTCTCCGGCCTGGTGGTCGACCGTTACGCGAACCACCTGGTGGTGGAGTACTTCGCCGCCGGCATGTGGCGCTTCCGGGACACCATCCACGCCGAGCTGCTGCGGCACTTCCCCGGCGCGTCGCTGTACTGGTTCGCCGAGCAGCACGTGCAGCGGCAGGAATCGTTCGACGTCCGCTCCAACGACGCACCGGCCGCGGTGGACGTGCACGAGCACGGGCTCGCCTTCCACGCTGCGCCGGGCCTTGGCCACAAGACCGGCTTCTTCGCCGACCAGCGCGAGAACCGCCGCCGCTTCGCCGCGCTCGCGCGCGGACGCCGCGTGCTCGACCTCTGCTGCAACGCCGGCGGTTTCGCCGTCCATGCCATGAAAGCGGGCGCGCTGGAGGCCACGGGCGTCGACGCCGACGCGGCGATCCTCGAGGTGGCGCGCGAGAACGCGCGCATGAACGGGGTCGAGGCGCGTTTCGAACAGGGCGACGTCTTCGAGTGGCTGCGCGCGGCCATCGACCGCGGGGAAACCTGGGACGCCGTGGTGCTCGATCCACCGAAGCTCACGCGCGACCGCAACCAGGTGATGAACGCGCTGAAGAAGTACTTCGCGATGAACCGCACCGCGCTCGACGTACTCGCCCCAGGCGGCATCCTGCTTACCTGCTCGTGCACGGGCCTGGTCGGCGAAGACGATTTCCTGGAAATGATCCGGCGCGTGGCACTGAACGCCGGACGGGACATCCAGGTACTGGACGTCGCCGGCGCGGGCCCCGATCATCCGGTCGCGAGCAACGTGCCCGAAAACCGGTACCTCAAGGCGGTGTTCTGCCGGGTCGCCTGACGCGGCGTTCACCGTGCCTTGATCGCAGGCCGGGACATAGTCCCGGTCATGTCCCGGAATCCCCCACCCGAAGCGCTCGCGCTGGTCAGTGCGGAACAGGCCCACGCGAAAGCGGCGGGCCTCGTGTACGTCTGCGACACCGACCCGGGCATCACGCGGTGCAAACGGGGGAAATCGTTCCAGTACTTCGACGCCGATGGCCGGCGAATCACCGATGAGGCCGTGCTCCAGCGCATCCGTTCGCTCGCCATCCCGCCCGCGTACACCGGCGTATGGATCTGCGCGAACGAGCGCGGCCACCTGCAGGCGACGGGGCGCGACGCCCGGTCGCGCAAGCAGTACCGCTACCACCCGCGTTGGCGCGACGTGCGCGATCGCGGAAAGTTCGAACGGATCGTCGAGTTCGGCGAGGCGTTGCCGCGACTTCGCCGCCGCCTTCGCAAGGACCTCGCCCTCCCGGGACTGCCCAGGGACAAGGTGCTGGCGCTCGTGGTGAGCCTGCTCGAGGAAACGATGATCCGGGTAGGCAACGACGTGTATGCCAGGCAGAACAACTCCTACGGGCTCACCACGTTGCGCTCCCGCCATGTCGCCGTGCGCAAGGGGCGCATCAGTTTCCACTTCCGCGGCAAGAGCGGCCTGTGGCGCGATGTGGACCTGGACGACCGCCGCCTGGTGAAGGCCGTGCGCCGCGTGCAGGAGTTGCCCGGGCAGCGGTTGTTCCAGTACATCGACGACGACGGGCAACCGCAACCGGTGGACTCGGGCATGGTGAACGACTACCTGCGCGAGATCACCGGCGGCGAGTTCACGGCGAAGGATTTCCGCACCTGGGGCGGCACCGTGCACGCAGTGGCGACACTGGCGGCACTGACCCTGCCCGAGGAGGGCGGCGAGCGTGCCGTGAAATCCGTGCTTGCCGGCGCGGTGAAAGAGGTGGCCGCGGTGCTGGGGAATACTCCCGCCGTGTGCCGCGCGTCGTACATTCACCCGGAAGTCTTCTCGGGCTGGACCGACGGGCACCTGCATCGCTGGGTGCCGCAAACCTGCCTTCGCTTTCCCCGGAAATTGGAAACAGCGACCCTGACTTTTCTACGACGGCGGCTTCGTGCGACGAAGCGCTCCCGCTAAGACGATTGGACGGCTATAGTGCGCGCCCGGGGGATTGCGTTTCGAATGATGTTGGGGCCGTGGTGAAGATGTCGCGCTGGAAGGCAATTCCCGTCGTGCTGTGCCTGCTTGCCGGCACGGGCACGCATGCGCAGCTGGCAGCGGCCGAGCCGCCCCTTGCGCTGCCCGGCCCCGTGGAACATCGCGGCGTGGTGGACGACACCTGGATCGTCGCGCCCAAGCGGCTCGGCGACGCGACCCTGGCGGCGGTGAAGAACTATGCCGACGAAGGGGACATCGCCGCCGGGGTGTCCCTGCGTTATCGCATCGACAACGCCGACTGGATCATCGCGGACGTTTTCATCTACCCCGCGGGCGAAGGCGACAACGCCACGATGCTGAAGCGGGCGATGGAAGACTTCCGCGAATCCGTGGCGTTCGCCGAGCGCCAGCAGATCTACCGCAACGTGTGGTGGGGCGATGAAAGCCCTTATACGGCCACCCTGCCCGGCGGGCAGAAGGTGGAGGGCCGTTTCCTGCCCATCGTGTTCGACGCCCAGCAGGACATGCTGACCTCGCGCGCCTATCTGTTCTACCGAAAGCTGTACTTCGTGAAGATCCGCCTGAGTACGGCCGTGGAAGCGGTGGACTCGCTCGCGGAGAACGCGGACGCGTTCATCGCCAACCTGCTCGGCGGCATCGACATCGTCAGCACGGGCACCTGCGGCAAGAAGCTCGACATCCTGGTGTCGGCGCCCGGGCAGCCGCCGCCGGCGGGCCTGAAGGATGGCGTGAGCCCCGACGGCTACCGGCTGCTGCTGAAGCCGGGCCGTCCCGGCACCGCCGCCCACGCCACGGACATGGCGAAGACGGCCGCGCTGGCCGCGAAGCGGCAACAGGCGAATGGGTGCACCACCCTCGAATACAATCCGCCGCTGGAAGACGACACGCGCGCGGTGCTGCACCTGTCGTTCGGCCCCGACGACTGGGGCACCTCGCCGCAGAAGCAGCCCTGACAAAGAAAACGGCCGGGGCGCGTCCCACGCCCCGGCCGTTGCCGTTCACCGGTTGAGGTGGCGCTCAAATCCTTGAGCGAACCCCGCCAACCCGCGGCGACCCCGTAATGATGCGGGACTTCGCCGGTGCGGCCCATGGAATAAATCTGAAAAACACGTCCCGTGTGATCACGGCGCGAAGTCCACAAGCGACAGCGTCACCTTTCGGACAGTCGCTCGTCTTGATGCCTGCCTTCGGCGCAGCGCAGCCCTATACCTCATTTTTTCCGCCACGTCATGAGAATCGGGCACAACTTTCGTTTTTGCAACGCAGTCCACACTTCGGCGCATTGCCATGAGATTTGAGACTGGTCGTATGGTGCATGCGCCAACGCGCACCTAACCTTCCGCACCTTTCGGCTTACTCCAATCCAAGCCGAGAGATGACAAAGGCAGGAGCACCGCATGCAAGAAGCAGCCCTGGCGCCGACGCCACGCGCCTCCGAAGACGCCGTCGATACGCTCCTGGCAGGATTGGTCCTCTTGGCGCGCTTCCATGGCGTGGCGGCCGATCCGGCACAGCTGGCCCATGAGTTCGGCAACGGACGCCCGTTCGACGAAGTAGCCACCTTGCTTGCCGCCAAGTCCCTGGCACTGAAAGCTCGTTTCGTCGACCAGCCGCTTGACCGACTCGCATCTGCGCCGCTTCCCGCCATCGCGCAAATCGACGGCGATGCACATGCGGTTCTTGCTCGCGTAGACGGTGACGCATTCCTCGTACACGACCTCGTCGAGCGGCGCGTCCGCCGAATCGATCGTGAGGCGTTCGCCGCCATGTACGCAGGACGCCTGTTGCTCGTGACAACCAGGCAGAAGTCGCAAACGCGGGGCGGCGCCTTCGACCTGCGCTGGTTCATTCCTGCCGTGGTGAAGTACCGCCGGCTCTTCGCCGAAGTGGTGCTGGTGTCGGTCTTCGTCCAGGCTTTCGCCCTGGTCACGCCGCTGCTGTTCCAGGTGGTAATGGACAAGGTGCTCGTGCACCGCACGATCTCTACCCTCAACGTCGTGGCGATCGGCATCGCCGCCGTCGGTCTGTTCGAGGTGCTGCTTGCCGGCCTGCGCGCCCACGTCTTTGCACATACCACCAGCAAGATCGATGTGGAGCTCGGCGCCGGGTTGTTTCGCCACCTTATCGCCTTGCCCCTGGCCTATTTCGAAGCGCGCCGCACCGGCGAGACCGTGGCCCGCGTGCGCGAACTCGAAACGATACGGGGATTCCTCACGGGACAGGCGCTCACGTCCGTGCTCGACCTGTGCTTCACCGTGGTGTTCCTCGCAGTCATGACGATGTACAGCGGCACGCTCACCCTCGTCGTGCTGGCCTCCCTGCCCGTCTACGCCTTCTGGTCGGCCTTCGTCACCCCCGCCTTGCGTCGCCGTCTCGACGAGAAGTTCGCGCGCGGGGCCGAGAACCAGGCCTTCCTTGTAGAAGCCGTGAGCGGCATCGGCACCATCAAGGCCTCCGCCGTCGATCCACGGATGACGCACATCTGGGACCGTCAGCTCGCCGGCTACGTGGGTGCCGCCTTGCGTGTTACCCGCCTGGCCAACATCGGCCAGCAAGGCGTGCAGCTGATCCAGAAAGCCGTGGCCGTGCTCCTCCTGTACCTGGGCGCACGGTTGGTGATCGAGGGCGACCTTTCGGTGGGCCAGTTGATCGCCTTCAACATGCTGTCGGGACAGGTCGCGGCACCCGTCGTACGGCTTGCCCAGCTGTGGCAGGACTTCCAGCAGGTGGGCCTTTCCGTTCGCCGGTTAGGCGACATCCTCAACACCCCGACGGAACGCGCGGGCAGCCGCGTGGCACCGCCGGCGATGCGTGGAGACATCGCGTTCGAACGGACGACCTTTCGCTATCGTCCGGACGGCGCCGAAGTGCTTTCGGGCATCGACCTCCACATCGCGGCTGGCGACGTCATCGGCATCGTGGGCCGTTCCGGTTCGGGCAAGAGCACCCTCACGAAACTGGTGCAGCGCCTGTACGTACCCGAACGTGGCCGTGTACTCGTGGACGGCAACGACCTCGCCATGGTCGACCCGGTCTGGCTGCGCAGGCAGGTGGGCGTGGTGTTGCAGGAGAACTTCCTGTTCAACCGCAGCGTGCGCGAGAACATCGCGCTGGGCGACCCCGGCGCCTCCCTCGATGAAGTGACCCACGCCGCCCGGCTCGCCGGCGCACACGATTTCATACTCGAACTTCCGGAAGGGTACGACACCGTCGTCGGAGAACGGGGCGGAACGCTTTCCGGGGGCCAGCGGCAGCGCATCGCCATCGCCCGCGCGCTCATGACCGACCCGCGCATCCTCATCCTCGACGAAGCCACGAGTGCGCTCGACTACGAGTCCGAGCACGCCGTCATGGGCAACATGCGGGCCATTTGCAAAGGGCGCACCGTGCTCATCATCGCGCACCGGCTATCCACCGTGCGCCATGCGGACCGGATCGTGGTCCTCGACCGCGGCAAGGTAGTGGAGGAAGGCCGGCACGACGACCTTTTGCTCCGCGAAGGTGGAAGCTATGCACGGCTTCACGCCTTGCAGGCGGGTACCGCCGCATGAAAGCCGGCCGCATCCTTGGCGGGATCGCCTCCCATGCACAGGCATGGCGTGACGCATGGCGGGCGCGCCATCAGCACGCTCCACCCTTTCGCACGACGGAAGAGATCGCCTTCCTCCCCGCCCACCTGGAACTCATCGAGTCGCCGGTGTCACCCACGGCACGGACCACCCAACGCTGCATCATGGCCGTCTTCTGCGTCGCGCTGGCCTGGGCCATCTTCGGCCATCTCGACATCGTCGCCAGCGCGCCGGGCCGCACCGTCGCCACGTCCCGCACGAAGATCGTGCAACCCATGGAGATTGCCACCGTGGGGCGCATCGCCGTTCGTGACGGTGACAGCGTGCGCGCCGGGGACCTGTTGATCGCCCTCGACGACACGGTAGCGGAAGCCGACCGCATGAAGGCCAGCGAAGCCTTGGCCGCCGCCCAGACGGCGATCCTTCGTTATGACTGGCTATCCACTGCGCTGAAAAATGGGCAGCCAACGGAGCCCGCCACCGGCGATCCGAACGCAGACAGGCTGGCATCGCTCGACTTCGCCCAATTCGTGGCCCACAAGCGGGCGCTGGAAGCATCGCTCGCCCAACGCCGCCGCGAACTCGCCACGGTAGAAGCCCAGATGCCCGATCTACAGTCGAGTTCGGACATTGCGAGCCAGCGCGCCGACGATACAAAGAAGTTGGTAAGCGCGGGCCACGTGGCCCGGCATGAACACCTCGTCCGCGAACAGGAGCGCACGGAAGCCCGGCGCACGGTCACGGGCCAGCGCACGCGCATGGCCGAACTGCGCTCTGCCATCGACGCCGCGGCGCGGGAACTCGACACCCACATCGCCACAACGCGACAGCTGGCCGCCGACCACCTGCGCGAGGCACGCGAAAGCGCCGCCCAGTACGAGCAGGACCTCGCCAGCGCCGAGCGCCGCAAGGCACAACTCAGCCTGCATGCTCCCGTGGACGGCACGGTGCAGCAACTCGCCGTCCACACCGTCGGCGGCGTGGTCACGCCCGGCCAGGCGCTGCTAGCAGTCGTACCCGACGACGATCCGCTTGAAGTCGAAGCCACCATCATCAACCAGGACATCGGCTTCGTGCATGCGGGGCAGCGTGTGACGGTGAAGATCGAAAGCTTTCCATATACGCGTTACGGCTTTCTTGAAGGCACGGTACAGAGCGTGTCGCACGATGCGGCGCAGGACGAGAAGCTGGGCCTCGTTTTCCCTTCGCGTATTCGACTCGATCGTACGACGCTGCGTATCGATGGGACGGATGTATCGCTGACGCCTGGCATGAATGTAACGGCGGAAATTCGCACCGGGCGGCGGCGGTTGATCGATTACTTGTTGAGTCCGTTGAAGGAGCACGTGAGTGAAGCAGGAAGAGAGAGATAAATCGATTTCTATCGGCGCCCTGAGAATGATGCAGTCACCCGAGACGGATACGGCCATTGGTCGAAGATACGCGATCGTCGCCTTCAGCGCCTATGTTTTGCAGAGGCGCTCATCCTCGCAAACGTACAACCAGACGGAATCGACAGATTCATTGTGTTTGGCGGCATCGCAAGTTACGGAGTCCCCTTGGACAGAGGGCGAGAACTGGTCATTCATCTTGCTGCTCAGACAGCGGCGCTACCGGCCTATCTCTTTGCAAATTACAAAGCGATTAGAAATGCCATCTTCGCAGGAAGAAAAATGGGCATAAAAGCAGCTATAGGAGGACCATTCCTAGCAATTACGTTCAGCGCACTTCTGTACTCGCCGGCAAAGTCTCAAGTCAGCCCGGAGTTCCATAGGTTCAACGCACTTCACGAATTGGTGACGCATTCGAACCTGGCGTACTCCTTAACTACAGGCTTTTGCGTGACTCTCATCGGACTTGGAGTACAGGTCCCTATCACCCAGGCAATTAGACTTCTTAAAAAGCGGATATGAATACCACGAACCAAGGATGGCACTACTTCGCTGCGTGGTTAGCCGGCTATCTGATGGCCGAAATACTAATTCGCGTCGGCATTCAACCCGAATGGATGAATAGATTGCACTCGTTTGCGGCGATCGCCGCATATGACGTAACAGCGGAAAGGAAAATTCAATTCGCAACGCATCTGACTACCCAAACCGTCATGGCCGCCGCATATGGATACCTCAATAGGACATCAATATCAAAAGCGATTGCAAAATTTGGCAGCATCACCTGGAAGGAGATAGCCGCTGGACTCTTCATCTTCTCTACCTTGGCGTGGATTACCTATACGCCGATTGCGACCGAAGCAGATGCCGGTACAAATCGGCTCCGAGTTATCCACTCTCTTGTCATTAAATCAAACGTTGCTTACTCGCTGAGCGTAGCGCTAAGTGTGTACGGTATGACGCTTGGATCGCAACTGATGATCATCGGCATCATCAACAAGATTCGATGTCGAATGAGCAAAACTCATCCCGCCAAGATGCAACTCTCCAACAACAATGCAGTGAGAAAAATAGATGATCGAAGAAAATAAGGACGATCTTCGCGCATGACTAAATTTACTCCGCTACAGATGGGCTGGATCTTATCGGGCGCTCACTTTTGCCTGGCGTACCTTCTCTCCACCCTACATACGTTGTATTTCTCAAAAAATGATCTGACGTTTGTCGAGGACTACGTCGGCCTGATTCGATGGATGGAATGGAAAGGGCTGAATCGGTCAGTTCTGGACGCTCATGCATTGTTCTCTGCTCTGCTAGCACCCTTATCTTTTGCAGGATGGCATTACTTCGCAGTCGATGCTCGCCCGAGGCGGCCTAAGCCCTCCATATGGCATAGCCTATTTTTTTCCGCATACCTTCTTCCGATAGCAGCTCTCTTCCATTATCAATACGCACTCAAAGGAGACCAGTCCTTCTTCAAATCACCACTACTTAAGATCATTGCTAATAGCGATGCATTGATCTCTTTGCTGTTTAGCTTAAGTGCATGGCTTATGGTCGGCCTCGCTTACTTAGCTGCACTACCTATATTTGAAATGTTTACTTGCAAGCATAGAAGGAACACAAATGACTGTCACAAATAGGGACGAAAGCGGAAACGACGAAACGCTAGCCAACATTGCCGCACTATCTTCAATCTCGAAGACCGCGATACTGAGCAGCCTTGACGAGTACGAGAAGGCCTATCTGCGAGCCACAACCGCCGGCTTAGATCGTCATGAAGCACAAGTACAGGCGCTTACTTCGATGCATGAAGCGCAAGAACGCCTATTTCTAGAGCGGGCGGCCCAGGCCGCTCAGCAAGGAAACCCTAAGCTTTCGAGCCTTCTCGCGGATTCTGCGTTACACGCGCGGACAGAAGCTAGCCTGCTAAGCGCGAGCGCGGAAGGCGCCAGAGAAGCGCTGGAACGCTACGCAACAAGCCGTAATAGCGAATGGTCCAACCTCGTTGGAACCAGCGATGCGCTAAAGTTCTTGCGAAAGTATGGCGGGCCTGTGGGTGATACTGCCGATCTCACTCTTGCGCTTATCAACGGAACCGACGGCGACGTCGCAAAGGCCGTTACTGGCATCGCATTTGGATTTACGGTTGCGACACTTGCGAGAGGAGTCGTCGTCGCGGGCATGTCTGCCACACCCGTGGGGGCTGCCGCTCTCGCCATTACGGTGATCGGCACGATTACCATGGAACTGTTTGTCAAGGATGAACAGTGGGAAACACTCGCTGCGCCCTTCAAGGAAGCGATCGCGGAAGTGCGAGAAAGCATGTCTGATATATGGCAAGCCTTCCTTCGATTCGTGGACGGCGCTAGTGGCGATATTTCGAATTCGGTTAACAACTCCTTCCTATCCGCCCTCAACCTCATCCGCCGCATCGACCCCCTCGTCCTCGACCTCGATGGCGACGGCATTGAGACTTTGGGCACCGATGCCGGCGTGCTCTTCGACTTCGACGGCGACGGTGTGAAAACCGGCACCGGTTGGATCAAGGGCGACGATGGCTTTCTCGTCTTGGATCGCAACGGCAACGGACAGATCGACAGTGGTGCGGAACTGTTCGGCGTGGATACCGTCAAGCGTGACGGAACGAAGGCGCACAATGGCTTCGATGCGCTGGCCGACCTGGACAGCAACGAGGATGGCCTGTTCGATGCTAATGACGAGATGTTCTCGCATGTTCGCGTGTGGCAGGACCTCAACAAGGACGGCATCGCCCAGGCCAACGAGATGAAAACGCTGTCCGAACATGGGATCAGCGCCATCGTGCTCAAGTCGAAAGAGGCGAACGAAGACTCCAACGGCAACCTCATCAGCGCCACGGGAAACTTCATCCGCGAGGACGGCAGCCTGGGAGAGGTCAACGGTAACCAAAGCCTCGCCGCGGACGTCGACCTGGAAAGCAATCCTTTCTACAGCGAGCATACCGATCCGGTCGAGCTCGACGATGCGGCCCGGCAGCTACCGAACCTGCAAGGTTCCGGAATGGTGCGGGAACTTCGCGAGGCAGCCATGCTGAGCCCCGAACTCCGTGGGCTTTTGGAGGCCTACGCTGCGTCGGGAAGTCATCGCGAACAGCGTGATCTGCTCGACCGACTGATCGCTGCATGGGCGGCCACGGGTGAAGGTTATCTGCCGTTCGAGCAGCGCATCGACGGCCTGGATTCTAACGGCGTGGATTTTCGCTTTGCTTTCTCATGGGAAACTTCGGGCAAGGAGCCAACGGAGGCGCAAGCCCGTTTCCGCGATCGCCTTGCCCGGTTGAACGTGCTCGAATCGTTCAACGGGCAGCCGTTCCTTGAGTTTACGATCGAATCGATGTCCTCGACCTCCGCACGGGTCAATATCCGCATGGGCGCCAACACGACCACCCGAACCGTCGCCATTCGGGACGGCATAGTCATGCTTACCGAGGCCGATCTACCCATTTCGAACGATGCGCTGTCTCTGCTAGATGCGTCGTATCGGGAATTGCTTGGGTCGGTTCAGCCTGGCCTGCTCCTGCAAACGAGATTGAAGCAGTATGCGGACGTGGTAGATATCAACTTGAACGGCGATATCGTAGCTCCCGACCTTGAACGGGTGTTCCAGCGGCTGACGGAGGCCGCGATTGGGGATCCCGTGAGAGGCATCCTGGACGGATTGGATTTGCTACGTTCGCTGAAGTCCTTTGACGCAGGGAAGCTCTCCATTCTGCTCGAATCGTGGCTCGGAGCGCTCTCTGCAGATCAACGAGCCCAACTCGATGACGAGCTCCTGGGTGATGGCCGGGTCGTTTTCGACACCTCGTCCTCTTCGTCTGTAAGCACGGGCGATGGAAGCGATCTCGTTCTAGGCCTCGGAGGTAACGACAAGCTTTATGGGCAAGGTGGCGACGATTTTCTGTGGGGTCAGGACGGTAGTGACTCGCTCTACGGAGGCAATGGTAATGACGTGCTGAGAGGTGGTTCGGGCGATGACCGGCTGGAAGGCGGTGCTGGATCCGACACCTACGTTTTTGGCCGGGGCGATGGATGGGACGTCATTTACAACAAGGACACCTCCGCCGACCGGTGGGACGTCTTGCAATTCAGCGACGGGATCGCACCGGGCGATGTCTACGCCCGACGTGGCAGCAGCTATCAGCTTTACCTGTACATCCGCGGCACTAAGGACGGCCTCACCATCGACTACTACTTCTACAACGAAGGGCACCGCCTCAACGACATCCGCTTCGCCGACGGCACCTCCTGGTCGTACGAACAGATCAAGGCCATGGTCCTGGCATCCAGCGACAGCGACGACACCCTCTATGGGTATGCCAGCGACGATGCGATCGACGGCGGGCTGGGCAAGGATGTGCTCTACGGAAACGGCGGCAACGACCGGGTCGACGGTGGCGAAGGCGATGACAAGCTTTACGGCGGCGACGGCAACGATATCCTGACCGGCGGCTCGGGCGATGACCGCCTCGAAGGCGGTGCCGGTTCTGACACGTATCTCTTTGGCCGAGGCGACGGGTGGGACGCCATCTACAACAAGGACACATC
>NZ_JBNDHZ010000023.1:0-68103 GCF_056755355.1 Luteibacter sp. HAY1-4A | reverse complement strand
GGTCAAAGCGTTCGCTGACTTTGAGGCGCCCGACCTGGTGAACAACGTCTGGATGATCGAAGGAAAGGTCTTGGAGCGCGCGATGCGCAAAGCGGTTTCGGATATCAACGAGGATCAGAAGATCCGCGCGGTCGGCCGCCGACAGCACTCCGAGCATCCAGGCACAGTCGGCCAGGGTAGACCAGCGCCCGCGAGGCGCGAGCGTCGGCATGAGTCTTTCCTTGTATGGACCGAGGCGCTTTGCCACTCCCTCGCGGACTATTTCTTCGAGCACACACATCGAAAGAACAGCTACGCCTCGATCGGATTCGGTATGAAACGCGTCCACGAACTGGTTGTAACGACCGAAACCATCAGCCAGCTTGGTGTCCTCGGCCATGCGTGAACTCCCCATCCTTTTCAGTGCGCCGATGGTGAGCCGGCTTGGAACCGGCTGCAAGTCAATCCGCGGCCATGCTTATGAACGGCTCCAGCGCGATCTGAGCCTTATCAAGATTTCCGTCCAAAATGTGGAGTCTCTTCGCGAGGACCGGCACCAGATCTACGCTCTCTCGTTCAGAGGTTCGTGTCGTGCGATGGCCACGACATATCGCCGAGTAACGAAGCACGTCGGCATATGCATGTATCAACACGGGGGAAATGTCTCCCAGATGGTGGAGCAAGTGAGCGAACTTGTCGAAGGACGCCATCGGCGCAAGCTCCATGCGCAGGCACCACTCGGCATAGTCTGCTTCGCTTACGAGGGCTTTCCCGTTAAATGCCGTGCCTCCCGCGAGCACGATCTGCCCTTCGATGAGCGCCCTGACACTTCGGAGGTCTGTCCAAAGGGCGTTCGCGAGAGCGCGTCGAAGTGCATGCGTGTCCGCCTCGCGGGTTGCTTTCGCAAGCGTTCGATCCAGTTTCAGTCGCGCCTCCTCCGCCTCAAGTTGCCTCTTAACGACCAGCATAGCGCCGGCCACGGAGGCGATAGCCCCAATTATTCCGCCGAGCAGATTCGCGATGGTGTCCGGCAGATGCCATCCCAGCGGCAAGCCGAGAACGAGGCCAACCAGCACACCTGCGCAACCCCAAACCGCGTAAGCGGCCCGGCGGACCAGCCAGTCAAGGATCCTTCGCATGCGTGATCGCCCCCTGTTGTTCTCGGCGCGGATGGTGCGCGCCATCCTCGAAGGCCGCAAGACCGTGACGCGGCGGGTGGTCAAGGGCATGGCCCTCGAATGGCTCGGCGAAGATATGTTCACGGCCCGGTACGTCGCGGACTCCGGAAACGGGCTTTGCCCGTACGGCAAGGTCGGCGACCGGCTGTGGGTACGCGAGGCTTGGCGCGCGCCGGCGAGCCTGGATGATCGGTCCGGTAAGCAAATCGCCGACGCGTGCCTCGGGGCGGGATACCACAAGCCGTGGTGCCCGATCCGGTACGAAGCCGACGGCGAGTTGAACAGCGTGAAGGACTGGCACGAATTCGGGTCGACGCCCGGCGAGGCCACACCGGGCCGTTATCGCCATGCCCGCTTCATGCCCCGCTGGGCCAGCCGGATCACGCTTGAGGTCACCGCCGTGCGCGTGGAGCGGCTGCGGGGCATCACCGAGGAGCAGGCACGCGCCGAGGGCATCCACGAAATCGGAATCCCGGCCGATGAGTGCGGGCCGAACCGCGTTGGCTATTCGGCGTGGGATGGCCCCGCTGGGCCCAGTCTCAAGGTGACGCCAGCCGAGGCCTTTCGCGAGTTGTGGGAGTCGATCAACGGCGCCGGCAGCTGGGCCGACAACCCGTGGGTGTGGGTGGTGGAGTTTCGACGAATCGAGAAGGAGGTGCCCGATGGGGGCAGCTGAAGACCTGAACCTCGCCGGCAAGGACTGGCTCACGGTCGAGGAAAGCGCCCACTACTGCGGCGTGTCGGTGAGCCAGTTTCGGGAGCATGCCCTCGCCTACGGCCTCACGCCGCGGCGATTCATGGGCAAGCAGTTGTACGAACGAGCGGAACTGTACGCGGCGATTCACGGGGCTGAACCTTGGCGACGATCTACTGGCGCGGCAAGCGCGCCTACCTCAACTGGCGTGAAAACGGCACTCAGTTCCGCGTCTCTCTCGGAGCGGTTACGTCCGGAGAGGCGGAGAAAATTCGTTCCGCGAAAGAAGCCGAGCTGACGCACGGGGTCCGGATCATCTCCAAGGCGCCGACCGTGCGGGCCTACCTGGAGTGGTATCTGGACTGGTACGAGAGCGAGCACCCGACCACCATCGGCAAGGCGCGGAGCGAGATGAAGCGCTTCCTGGCGCGCTACGGCCATCGGCCCATCGATACGCTCCGCCCGACAGAGATGGAGGGCTACAAGCGCGATCGGCTGAAGGTCGACCGCGCAGCGCCGGAGACAGTGGGCAAGGAAATGCGCAGGCTGAAGGCGGCCTTCCGCCGCGGCGTCGAGTGGGAAGAGATCGACGTGAACCCGCTGGAGAAGGTGAAGGCGCCACGGGGCGTCCGTAGCGTGGCGGTGCGCTTCTACGGTGCCGAGGACATGGCCGTGCTCTACGCGGCGAACCCGAAGCGCGCCGCGCTGTGGGCGTTCATGGCGCATACCGGCCTGCGGCGCGGAGAGATGTGCAAGATGCGCAAGGCCGACGTCGTGGACGGCGTGCTCCGCGTCGAGTCGGACCCGGACGAGGACGGCGACGGTCGCACGAAGTCGGCGCAGTGGCGGGAGGTTCCCCTGAACGAGAAGGCGCGGGCCGCCCTGGGGATGCTTCCTGACCCGCCGGTCGGCGTGCACCCGGATACCCTCTCGGACTGGTTCGCGGCGGACGCCAAGGTCTCTGGCATCGGTGGCTCGCTGCACCGGCTCCGGCACACCTTCTGCGCGCACCTGGCCATGGCCGGGGTGCCGCTCCGGCGCATCCAGATCCTGGCCGGCCACAGCGACTACAAGATCACGGAGAAGTACGCGCACCTCGCCCCGGGAGGCGCGGACGCGGCAGTGGCGAAGCTCACCTTCTGAGGGGTGTGCTCACTGTGCTTAACCGGCGGCGATTTGTGGCGTGATATGGAATCCAGCCCGGCGGGAAACGGCTTGAAATGGTGACCCCGGCCCGATTCGAACGGGCGACCTTCCCCTTAGGAGGGGGACGCTCTATCCAGCTGAGCTACGGGGCCAATACGACAAGCATACCGATCCCGGCCCACGTGCGAAACCGCGCGCGTTTACCGAGCCGCCACGTAACGGAGGAATCCTACGGGACCCTCGGTCGCGGTCTGCGGGTGATCGGCGGGATGGTTCTCGCCGTCGAGCACCGCCACCTCGGCGAAATCGAACGGGCTGATGCCTTCGAGGCAGGCCACGTTGACACCGTACTGCGAGGGATTCGAGCGGCGCTGGTGGAACGTGTAGATGCCGCACCTCGAGCAGAAGTAGTGCTTCGCCGTGCCGGTGTTGAACTGATACATGCTCAAGGCGTCCTCGCCCTGCTCGATCGAGATGCCGTCAAGGTTCGCCGATACCACGACGGCACCGCGCATCCGGCAATAGGAACAGTTGCATCGACGGGCGCTGCGCAGGCCGTCGGTGAGTTTCACCGTGAAGCGAACCGTGCCGCAATGGCACGCGGCGCGCGAAGTGGAGATGTTCGGCAGCATGCGTTCCTCCGGGGAAAGGGGCGCATGCATTGTAGTGGGGTCAGCGCACGACGGAGAGACGTTTCGGGGGCAAGGAAGGGGCCCGGACAGGGCGCTTGGCGTCACTGCCGAAGGGCCGCCAGATGCCGTCGGCACCCTCCACGCTGATGGTGGCATCGCTTCCATCCGCCGCTGCGCCGTTCACGGCGGCCCGCAGCGCCTCGAAACGGGAAGCGAACCGGCCGATGGGGCTTCCTGCCACGCGCACCGTCCAGGATGCCCCGTCGGGTTGATAGGGAATTTCATAGACGCGGGTCATTGCGGCACTCCGCTGGCTGAATAAGTTCAAGTGCAGCATGGACTTGCGAACGTCACTGCAAGGTCGTCGCAAGTACGTGCGGCGACGACGCCGCCGCGACGTCCGTCCTGCGCCGCACAACAAGCCGTGAAGGGGGTGTTTGCTAGAATCGCCGTTTTACCCGCGCGTGCCGGCATCCTGCCGGGCGCCGTCAAAGGAGTTCCCATGTCCGCCAAGATCCTCGCAGCGCTCGGCCTCGGCACCACCGAGTCGGGCACCTACCTCGGCCGCGGCCAGTGGGCCGGCACCAGCGACGCCGGCACCCTCACGCCTGTGAACCCGGCGACGGGCGAGGTCATCGCGACGGTGCAGGCGTCCAGCGCGGCCGACTACGAGACGATCGTGCAGCGCGCGCAGGAAGCCTTTGCCATCTGGCGCACCGTGCCGGCACCCCGCCGTGGTGAAGCCGTGCGCCTCTGCGGCGAGGCCCTGCGCAAGCACAAGGACGCGTTGGGATCCCTGGTTGCGCTCGAAATGGGCAAGATCAAGCCGGAAGGCGACGGCGAAGTGCAGGAGATGATCGACATCGCCGATTTCGCGGTGGGCCAGAGCCGCATGCTCTACGGTTACACCATGCATTCCGAGCGCCCGGGCCACCGCATGTACGAGCAGTGGCATCCGGTCGGTCTCGTGGGCATCGTCAGCGCCTTCAACTTCCCCGTGGCCGTCTGGGCGTGGAACGCGTTCCTTGCCGCCATCTGCGGCGACATCTGCATCTGGAAGCCGTCGCCGAAGACGCCGCTCTCGGCCATCGCCACGATGAAGATCTGCAACGAGGCGCTGAAGGAAGCCGGCTTCCCGGACATCTTCTTCCTCTTCAACGACGCCGGCACCGAACTGGCGCAGGCGCTGGTGGACGACAAGCGCATTCCGCTGATCAGCTTCACCGGCTCGACGAAGGTCGGCCGCACGGTCGGCGAGCGCGTGGCGAAGCGCATGGGCCGCAGCCTGCTCGAGCTGGGCGGCAACAACGCCATCATCGTGGACAAGTCGGCCGACCTCAAGCTGGCCATCCCCGCGATCGTCTTCGGTGCCGTCGGCACCGCCGGGCAGCGCTGCACCACCACGCGCCGCCTGTTCGTGCATTCGTCCATCCACGACACCGTGGTCGACACCCTGGTGAAGGCCTACGGCCAGGTGGAGCAGAAAATCGGCGATCCCACCCTGCCGACCACGCTCATGGGCCCGCTGAACAGTCCGGAAGGCGTGCAGGCCTTCCTGCACGCGGTGGAGAAGGCAAAGGCCGCCGGTGGCACCGTGCGTACGGGCGGCAAGGCACTCACCGACCGCAAGGGCAACTTCGTGCTGCCCACCATCGTCACTGGCCTCGATAACGCCGACGACGTGGTGCAGACGGAAACCTTCGCGCCGATCCTCTACGTGATGCCTTTCGACACACTCGACGACGCCATCGCGCAGCAGAATGCCGTGCCGCAGGGCTTGTCCTCGGCCATCTTCACGCAAGACCTGAAGGCAGCCGAGCAATATCTCTCGGCGTCCGGCTCCGACTGCGGTATCGCCAACGTGAACATCGGCACCTCCGGTGCGGAAATCGGTGGCGCATTCGGCGGCGAGAAAGAAACCGGCGGCGGCCGCGAGTCCGGCTCCGACGCGTGGAAGGTCTACATGCGCCGCCAGACCAACACCATCAACTACTCCGACGCGCTGCCGCTGGCCCAGGGCATCAAGTTCGAGTTCTGACCAAGGGCGAGCCATGAACGACCTGCGCTCCACGGAACGTTTCTCCGATCGCGTCGAGGACTATGTCCGCTACCGCCCGGATTACCCGCGGGCGCTGGTCGACTGGCTGCACGGCCTTGGCGTAAAGCCCGACTGGACCGTGGCCGACGTCGGCGCGGGTACCGGCATCTCCAGCAAGCTGTTCCTGGACGCCGGGCACCGCGTCACCGCCGTCGAGCCGAACGCGGCCATGCGCGCGGCGGCGGAACGCTGGCTGGGCGCGGAACAGCGCTTCGCTGCCGCGGACGGCAGTGCCGAAGCCACCGGCCTGCCGGCGCAGTCGGTCGATCTCGTCATCGTCGCGCAGGCGTTCCACTGGTTCGACATGGACAAGGTGCGCGCGGAATTCGCTCGCATCCTCTCGCCCCGCGGGCTTGTCGCCGTGTTCTGGAACTCGCGCCGGCTCATCGGCACGCCGTTCCTCGAAGGCTACGAACGCCTGCTGCTCGAGTACGGCCTCGACTACCTCGGCGTGGCCGAGCGCTATACCGACGATGCCTCCATGGCCAAGTGGTTCGGCCACGGTTATCGCGGCATGGCCAGCTTCCCGCACGGACAGAAGCTCGATTACGAAAGCCTGCTCGGCCGCCTGATGTCGTCGTCCTACGCGCCCAAGCCGGGACACCCCAACCACGAACCGATGCTCCACGCCCTGCGCGCGCTCTTCGACGAGACGCAGGACGGCGGCACGGTCGATTTCGACTACGACACCCGCGTGTTCGCGGGGCGTCCGGACGCCTGATGTACGACCTGATCCGCCCCCTGCTCTTCGCGCTGGACGCCGAGACCGCGCACCGCCTCACCCTCTACGCGTCCGACGTTGCCCAGCGCAGCGGCCTTTCGCACCTCGTCGCCAGGCCGCCGGCGGATTTGCCGACGACCGTCTTCGGCATCGACTTTCCGAATCCCGTCGGCCTTGCCGCGGGGCTCGACAAGAACGGCGACCACCTCGACGGCCTCGCCGCCCTCGGCTTCGGTTTCGTCGAAATCGGTACGGTCACGCCGCGCCCCCAGGCCGGCAACGACAAGCCGCGCATGTTCCGGCTGCCTGGGCACGAAGCGGTGATCAACCGCCTCGGCTTCAACAATGGTGGCATCGACGTGCTCGTGCGCAACGTGGAGAAAGCCGCGTTCCGCGGCGTGCTCGGCATCAACATCGGAAAGAACAAGGACACGCCGAACGCGCGCGCCATCGACGATTACCTGCTGTGCCTGGAGCGCGCTTACCCGCTTGCCAGCTACGTCACGGTGAACATCTCCTCGCCTAATACGCAGGGCCTGCGCGACCTCCAGGAAGAGGAAACGCTGCGGCGCTTCATCGGCACGCTGCGCGAGGCGCAGGAGCGCCTTGCCGGTCAGCACGGCAAGCGCAAGCCGATGCTGCTGAAGATCGCTCCTGATCTCACGGAAACCGAATTGGACGCCATCGCCGAGGTGCTGCTCGCTTCCGGTATCGACGGCGTCATCTGCACGAACACCACCATCGATCGCACGGATGTCGCGGGCGATCCGAACGCACAGCAGGCCGGCGGCCTCTCCGGCCGCCCGCTCTTCGCGAAGTCCACGGCGGTGCTGCGCGGCATGCACGCGCGGCTTGCCGGCAAGCTTCCGATCGTCGGCGTCGGCGGCATCCTGGACGGCGATTCGGCGGCGGAAAAAATGGAAGCCGGCGCCTCGCTCGTGCAGGTCTATTCGGGGCTGGTGTACCGCGGTCCGAAGCTGGTCGCCGAAGCGGTCGCGGAAATCCGTCGGCGCGGGATCCTGGCATGAACAACGCACCCGTGGACATGGGCGGCTTCACGCTCGCCAGCAACGCCCCGCTGGGCGGGCGGAACACACTGCGCGTGGATGCGCGCGCGAAACTGCTCGCCGAGGTGCGCGACCCGACGAAGATCCCCGAACTCCTGGCCTTTCCCGCGGTGAAGGCGGGCAAGGTCCTCGTGCTCGGCGAAGGCAGCAACCTGCTGATCAAGGGCGACTACGAGGGCACGGTACTCGCCATGGCGACGCGCGGCGTCGAAACGTTCCAGCGCGACGACCGGGTGCTGGTTCGCGTGGCGTCCGGCGAGCGCTGGGACGACTTCGTGCGCTGGTCGCTGGGCCAGGGCTTCGCCGGCCTCGAGAACCTCATCCTCATCCCCGGCACCGTCGGCGCCTCGCCCATCCAGAACATCGGCGCCTACGGCGTCGAGGTGGCGGAGTTCATCGACACCGTGGAAGCCTGGGACACTCACAAGGGTGAGTTCGTCGTGCTCGACAAGGCCGCGTGCGCGTTCTCCTACCGCGATTCCACGTTCAAGCAGCAACCCGGCCGCTGGATCGTCGTGGCCGTTACCTTCGCCCTCCCTCGCGAGCGGCCGCTGTCGCTGGACTACGCGGGCATCCGCGAGGAAGTGGAAAAGATGGGCGTGGCGCGCGCCACGCCTTATCACGTGGCGGAAGCCGTCGTGCGCCTGCGTTCGCGCAAGCTGCCGGATCCGGCGGTCATCGGCAATGCCGGCAGCTTCTTCAAGAACCCCATCGTGCCGGCGGCGCAGGCGGATGCACTCGCCCTCGCTCACCCCGGCCTTCCGGTGTGGCCGCACGCGGGCGGCACGGCGAAGATTTCCGCCGGCTGGCTCATCGAGGCAGCCGGGTTCAAGGGCGAGCGCGACGGCGACGCGGGCATGTCCAACCGCCATGCGCTGGTGCTGGTGAACCACGGGAAGGCCACGGGCCCACAGCTGTGGGCCTTCGCGCAAAAGGTCATCGCCGGGGTACAGGCCAAGTTCGGCGTGGTACTGGAACCGGAACCGTTAATCGTCTGACGAGGCACGCTCCGGCGGGCATGTCACGCGCCTGTAAGGCTACGGTCATACGCTCCCGGCCGGGCGGCGTACCATCGGTACGTCGCGACCCGCGACGAGGACGTTCTTCTGGACACGATGACCCCACCCACCGAATCCACCGCCGGCGCGAAGACCGCTCGACAGCCTGTTCCCGCGGACGCACCGGATATCGACCTCAACGATCCGGCTCTCTACGTCCACCGCGAACTGTCGCAGCTGCAGTTCAATATCCGCGTGCTCGACCAGGCGCTGGACGAGTCCAAGCCGCTGATCGAGCGGCTCAAGTTCCTCCTCATATTCTCGTCGAACATGGACGAGTTCTTCGAGATCCGGGTAGCCGGGCTGAAGCAGCAGATCGCCTTCGACCACGAGATGATCGGGGCCGACGGCATCCCACCGCGCCGCGTGCTCGCCGAAATCTCGGAGGTGGCGCACAGGCAGATCGAGCGGCAGTACGCCATCCTCAATGAGAAGATCCTTCCCGCGCTGGCGCAGGAAGGTATCCGCATCGTCCGGCGCAACCAGTGGACGCACAAGCAGAAGCTCTGGGTACGCCGTTATTTCCGCCACGAGGTGGCACCGCTGGTCACGCCGATCGGCCTCGATCCGACGCACCCGTTTCCGCGGCTGGTGAACAAGAGCCTGAACTTCATCGTGCAACTGGAAGGCACCGACGCCTTCGGCCGCGACTCCGGCCTCGCGATCGTACCCGCGCCGCGCATCCTGCCGCGCATCATTCGCTTGCCGGAGGAGGTGTGCGAGGGCGGCGACAACTATGTGCTGCTGTCTTCCATCATCCACGCGCACGCGGACGACCTGTTCCCCGGCATGCGCGTGCTGGGCTCCTATCAGTTCCGTCTCACCCGCAACGCCGACCTCACCATCGACCCGGAAGACGTCGAGGACCTCGCGCGCACGCTGCGCGGCGAACTCTTCTCGCGGCGCTACGGTGACGCGGTGCGCCTCGAGGTGGCTGACAATTGCCCTAAGCCGCTGGTCGACTACCTCCTGAAGCAGTATTCGCTGGACGCCGACGCCTTGTATGAGGTGAACGGTCCGGTGAACCTCGCCCGGCTGTTCGAGATGACCCTGCAACCGGCGTATGCGCGGCTGCAGTTTCCGGTGTTCGTGCCCGCGCTGCCCAAGGCGCTGGCCGAAGCCGAAGACATGTTCACGGTCATCGGCAAGCAGGACATCCTGCTCTACCACCCGTTCGAATCGTTCTCGCCCGTCGTGGACTTCCTGCGCCAGGCGGCGAAGGACCCGCAGGTGCTCACGATCAAGCAGACGCTCTACCGCAGCGGCGCGAATTCCGAGATCGTCGACGCGCTGGTGGAAGCGGCGCGCGCAGGCAAGGAAGTCACGGCGGTGGTAGAGCTGCGCGCCCGCTTCGACGAGGAATCCAACCTGAGCCTTGCCTCGCGGTTGCAGCAGGCGGGTGCCGTGGTGACCTACGGCGTGGTCGGCGTAAAGACGCACGCGAAGCTCATGCTCGTGCAGCGCCGGGAAGCAGGCAAGCTGGTTAGCTACGCGCACCTCGGCACAGGTAACTACCATTCGGGCAACGCGCGCCTCTACACCGACTACAGCCTGCTCACTTCCGACGAGGCGCTGTGCGACGATGTGCATCGCCTGTTCCGCTTGCTCACCGGCATGGGCAAGGCGTTGAAGATGAAGCGCATGCTCTATGCGCCGTTCACCCTGAAGAAGGGCCTGCTCGACCTCATCGCCCGCGAAGCGGTGCACGCCGCCGCGGGAAAGAAGGCCGAGATCATCTGCAAGATCAATGCGATCACCGATCCGAAAGTGATCCGCGCGCTGTACCGCGCGAGCCAGGCCGGCGTGAAGATCGACCTGATCGTGCGCGGCATGTGCTGCCTGCGCGCCGGCGTGCCCGGCGTGTCGCAGAACATCCGGGTGCGCTCGGTGGTGGGCCGGTTCCTGGAGCACAGCCGCGTGTACTGGTTCCTCAACGACGGGGAGCCGGACGTGTTCCTGGCCAGCGCAGACCTCATGGAGCGAAACCTGGAACGCCGGGTGGAAACCTGCTTCCCGGTGGAGGGCAAGAAGCTCCGGCAGCGTATCCGGCGCGAACTCGATCTTTACCTCACCGACAACCACTCGGCGTGGGTCCAACAGCCGGATGGCACTTATGCCCTCCCCCAGCCATCGGCCGGACAGCCCACACGGGACGCGCAGACCCAGCTGCTGGAGCGCTTCGGCGGCCTCGCCGCGCCCTGACCGGGTGGCCCGGCCTGCCGTTCGGGCCTTCACCTAGCCCGAACGGCCAAGGCGACATCCTGCCGGCGGCAAGGCACAATGGCCTTGCAGTCGAAGGGGGAGACGGGCTTTCGATCGAAACGCTTCCGGATCCACGCCGTGCGCCAGACCGGCGCACCTTGAGCTTTTCGCGGGGTTCGGAATGCGTTTCTGCAACCGACGACACGGCTGGATCGTCCGTCTCCTGCAGACGGCGTTCGTCTGCGCCCTGTTCTTCACGGGCGCGGCCGCCGCCACCACCCTGCTCGCCAACGCGCGGGAAGCGCGCCCGGGCGAACAGCCCGTCGACGTCCTGGCCGAAGCGGCCCAGCGCCCGTTCCCATCCTTCGACCCCACACACCTGCAAGTGCTCCCCAATTCGCCCAACGGGTCCTGGGTCGTCGTGCGCACGCCGCCACCCTGGACGAGCGGCGAGCGCGTATTGAGCGTGCGCCACCCTGGCATGGGATCGATTTCGCTGTACGACGGGAACACCCTCGTCGCCACCACGTCGCTGCAGGATTTCGGCCCGCCGCTGCACGGCCATGGGCGGGTGATCTTCAGCGTTCCCGAGTCCATTCCCGCGTCGCGGCCGCTCCTGCTCAAGTTCCACGGCAGCGCGTCACCCGCGGGGGCCGTGACCATCTCGCTCGACGCCTGGCCCGACTACCTGCGGGACGATGGCGCCTGGATGGTATTCGCCACGGGCTCGTTCGCCGTCATGTTGACCATGGCGCTGATGGCCCTGTGCTTCGCCTTGATCCTGCGCGACATGACCTTCGGCTGGTATGCCGCCTACCTGATCTGCTACGGCCTGATCCAGGGCCTGCGCTCGGGCTTCGTTTTCCACCCGCTGGAACTGCAATCGCTCGCCGGCGCCGCCGACGTGCTCGGCGACGCCGCCACGGCACTTTCCGTGTCGTTCGCTGCGCTCTTCATGCTGCGCTTCGCCCGCGTCGACGAATACGTGCCCCTGTTGCGTACGCCGGTGTTGTCGTTCGCGGTGGTGATGCCGCTGCTCATCGTCCTGCGCGCGACCGGCGTCGATGTCCTGGCCAACATGGCGCACTTACTATTGCAGCCCTTGGTTCTCCTCGGCGCCCTCCTGCTGCTGGTGGCCGGCTCCTT
Source organism: Luteibacter sp. HAY1-4A (assembly GCF_056755355.1). Lineage (NCBI taxonomy): Bacteria > Pseudomonadati > Pseudomonadota > Gammaproteobacteria > Lysobacterales > Rhodanobacteraceae > Luteibacter > Luteibacter sp. HAY1-4A. The sequence continues at coordinate 56,182 of NZ_JBNDHZ010000023.1, read as the reverse complement.
CGCCGCGGCGCGGGGTTCGCGGCATGCCTGGTTCTTCCTCGTGGGCTGGACCCCGCTCCTGATCCTGACGGCCCTATGCGGGGTGCAGCTGCAGGGCATGCTCGCGGGAGCGCCATGGTTGCCCGACGCGGCGATCGCCATGGGCGCGTTCGAGGCTATCGTGCTCTCGATCGGCCTTTCCGACCGCGCCCTCACCATCCGCCACGACCGGGACCGCGCACGCCAGCTGGCCGACAGCGACCCGCTCACCGGGCTGCTCAACCGCCGTGCGTGGACGGACGCGGCGCTGGACGTGCTGGACCAGGGCCTGGCCCGGCCCGTGGCCGTGCTGTTCTTCGACCTCGACCACTTCAAGGCGCTCAACGACCGCCACGGCCATGCGGCGGGCGACAAGGCGCTGGTCGCCGTGGCCGCCGCCCTGCGGCAGGAATTGCGTCCCTCCGACCTGCTCGGGCGCTATGGCGGCGAGGAGTTCGTCGCCTTGCTGCAAGGCGTGGACAAGGAAAACGCGATGCAGATCGCCACGCGGCTGTGCCGTCGCGTGCATCGGCTCGATGTGCACGTAAGCACCGCGGACATGCTCACGATATCCATCGGTGTCGCGATGCGCACACCCGCCGACACCGTGCAGTCACTGGTGGAGCGGGCCGATGCGGCGATGTACCAGGCGAAGCTGGCCGGGCGGAACCGGGCGATATGCGCCGGCCATGCCGGCCCCGTGCTCGTCCGCCGGGCTGAGGTCGGGTAAACGTCGACCCTGTGGGAGCCGCTTCAGCGGCGATGGGTGCTCGCCACGAGGCTGCCCGCTGCCGCGGGATCGCCGGCAAAGCCGGCTCCCACAAGGGTCAGGCCAGCGCCGTCGCTGCCGCCACGACGTCGTCGTCGCCGGGGAGCACCAGGAACGCCGCGCCGGCCAGTGGCGTGAACGTATCGGCGCCCACCACGCGGCGCAGCGGAAGGTGCCCGAGCCCGGCCTCGACGATGGCCGTGATCACGCCCTCGCCCACGCCGGCGCTCTTGCGGCCTTCGTCCACGACCAGGATGCGCTTGGCACTGGCCGCCTGCTTGGCGATGAACGCGTCATTGAGCGGCACCAGCCAGCGCAGGTCGACCACACGCACCTTCCAGCCCTTCTCCGTACCGATGCGCCGCGCCGCGCGCAGGCTCATCGGCACGCCGTTGCCGAAGGTGAAGATCACGAGGTCGTCCGCGGCCTCGTCATAGACGCGCCCCTCGCCGAGAGACATCGCTTCGTCGGGCGCCGGATAGGCGAACTGCCACTGGCCGTCACCCGCTTCGTAGAGGTCCTTGGTCATGTACAGCGCGATCGGCTCCAGGAAGGCGGTGACACGGCCGTCCGCCTTCGCCAGGGCCGCGAGCGTGCGCAGCATCGTGGCGGCGTCGTCGCCCCGGCTCGGGCAGCCCACGACGAGACCCGGTATGTCGCGCAACGCGGCGATCGAATTGTCGTTGTGGAAGTGGCCGCCGAAACCACGCTGGTAGCCGAGCGATGCCACACGCATCAGCATCGGGTTGCGGTACTGGTCGTTGGAGAAGAACTGCAACGACGCGGCCTCGCCGCGAATCTGGTCGCAGGCGTTGTGGAAATACGCGAGGTACTGGATCTCGGGCAACGGCAACATGCCCATGTTCGCGTAGCCCTGCGCCAGGCCGAGGATCATCGTCTCGTCGAGCAGCGTGTTGAATACGCGGGCGTTGCGGAAGGCTTTGTGCAGGCCCTTCGTCACGGTGTACACGCCGCCCTTCTGCGCCACGTCCTCCCCGAAGAGCAGGCTCTCCGGATACTTTGCCATCAGGTCGTGCAGCGCCTGGCCGATCTGGATGGCCAGGTGCCGGGGCGGCTGCTTTTCAGGCAGCTTGTCCGTGCCGCCGAATACACGCTCGCGTTCTGCCGCATCGGCGACACGCGAGGCTTCGGTGCGAACGGCCTCCGGCGAGTACGGCGCCAGCGGTGCCATCACGTCGTCCAGGCGCGTGAGGCGAGGCCGGCGATCCGCGTCTTCCGCCGCTTCGAAGCAGCGCTTGCGGATGGCCTCGTACAGGTCCAGCAGCCCTTCGCGGTCGAAGAGTCCGGAAGCGAGCGCGATGGCGGCGCTGCGCAACAGCGGATCGGTGGCTTCGAGGGCCACCAGTTCTTCCACCGAACGCCATTCGATCTCGAAATCCGTACCGGCGTGACCCATGATGCGCGTGGTGCCGAGATGGAGGAACGTCGGCCGCCGCGTCGTGCGGCAATGCTCCACCGCACGCTGCACGTCGGCATAGCCACCGGCGAGGTCGAGACCGTCGGCGTAGAAATAATCAAGGCCGGGGCGGTTGCGGAAGTTGTTCGCCACCCATCCGCTCGGTGTCTTCACCGAAATGCCGATGCCGTTGTCCTCGCACACGAACAGCACGGGTGCGGGCAACTTCTGGTAGGCCGTCCAGGCGGCCGCGTTGAAAGCCGTCTGCGCGGTTGCATGGTTGGAAGACGCGTCGCCGAACGAGCAGATGGCGATGGCGTCGTCGGGTACCGGCAAGGCATGGCCGATGCGGCGTGCCTGCTCGATGGCAATGGCGGTACCGAGCGCCTTGGGCAGGTGCGAGGCAATGGTCGAGGTTTGCGGAAGCACCCACAACGGCTTGCTTCCCCATACTTTGTGCCGCCCGCCCGATGCCGGGTCTTCGCTGCTCGCCGCGAACGACAGCGCGGAATCCATCACCGGGTCCATCCCGGGCAGCTTGCGGAAACGTTCCGCCATGAATCCGCCGCTGCGGTAGTGCAGGAACGCGGGATCCGTGTGCCGGGCCAGGCGCGCCACCATGGCGTTGCCTTCGTGCCCCGACGAGCCGATGGTGTAGAACACCTTGTTCTGCACGCGCAGGACGCGCGCCATCAGGTCGAGGTGCCGGCTGATCAGCTGCGATTCGAACAGGTCGCGGAAGCCTCGTGCGTCGAGCGCGCTGCCGGGCAACACGGGTTCATGGTCGCGCGGCGCGCGCGCGACATCGCCCTGCCACGATTGCACGAACTCGACGAAGTTCTGGTCGACGATCTCGGCGCGGTTGAAGCCCTTGTGGCGGGCGGCGATGGGTTGCGGGACGGACATGGGGGACTCGGCGGGAAGGAGGGAATCAGGCGATCATCGGAGTGAAGCCGGGCTGTGCGCGGACGCGCTCCAGCCACGCGCCGACATGCGGCCAGCGCGTGAGGTCGAACCCGGCTTCGGAAGCGCAGTGCGTATAGGCGAAGAGCGCGATGTCGGCGATGCCGAAGGGGCCGCCGCTGAACCACGGCTCCTGTTCCAGGTGGCGCTCCATGACATCCAGCGCCGTGCCGCCCCGCTCGCGAAGCCGCGGAAGTTCCGCTTGCCGCTCATGATCCGCGGGCAGCCAGCGGCAGATGAAGCGCGCCACCGCGATATAGGGCTCGTGGCTGTACTGCTCGAAGAACAGCCATTGCAGCGTCCGCGCCCGCTCCCACGCATCGTCCGGCAGATAGGCCGTGCCTTCCGCGAGGTAGCAGAGGATCGCGTTGGACTCGGCGAGGCGGCGCCCGTCTTCCAGCACGAGAAGAGGCACCTTGCCGTTCGGGTTCAACGCCAGGAATTCGGGCGTGCGCGTGGCGCCTTCCGTGGTCACCGTTTCGATCCAACGGTACGGACGGCCGAGCATGTCCAGGAGGAGCTGCAACTTGTAGCAGTTGCCGGAGGCGCGCCAGCCGTAGATGGTGGGCCCCGTGGATGCGGTAGCGTTCAAGGCGGTTGCTCGTGTGGAAGGATTCAACGGCGACGGGCGAACCATTGCTCGCGCGTCTGCCCCCATAGGTCGACCACGTCGTCCTCGAACGGTGGCGGCAGCTTGCCCGGCCCCAGCAGGGTCGAGCCGAGCTTTCTGGCGACGCCGATCGATGCGTGGTTCTCGGGGCTGATGGAGTGGATGACCTGGGTCCAGCCCAGATGTTCGAACGCCCAGTCCATGGAGGCGGCCGCACCCTCGGTGGCGTAGCCCTTGCCCCAGGTCTCGCGCAGCAGGCCCCACCCGATCTCGTGCCCGGGCCAGCCCTCCGGATGCCAGGGCCCAAGGCGACCGACCCAGCGGCCGCTGGACCGCTCGATCACGGAGAACATGCCGAAGCCCTGGAGACTCCAGCAGCCCGCCATGGTCATGAAGTTGCGCCAGGCGATCGCGCGCGGCTGCGGGCCGCCGAGGAACCGGTTCACTTCGGGGTCGGCCATGCATTCGGCCCAGGCGTCGAAATCCTCCGCCGCCGTGGGCCGCAGGATCAGGCGGTCCGTCTCGATGCGCAGGCCGTGCATACGGACCTCAGAACGCGTTGATGCCGGTGAGTTCGCGGCCGACCACCAGCTGGTGCACGGTCTCCGTGCCTTCATAGGTGATGACCGATTCCAGGTTCAACGCGTGGCGGATGGCCGAATGTTCCGTGGTGATGCCCGCGCCGCCGAGGATGTCGCGGCACTCGCGCGCGATGTCCAGCGCCATGCGCACGTTGTTCCACTTGGCGAGCGACACCTGCGTGGGCTGCAGGCGGCCGGCGTCCTTCAGCCGGCCGAGTTGCAACGACAGCAGCTGCGCCGTGGTGATGCGCCGGGCCATGTCCGCCAGCTTCAGCTGCACGGCCTGGTTGGCGGCCAGCGGGCGGCCGAACAGCACGCGTTGCGCGGTGTAGTCGAGCACTTCCTTCAGGCAGGCCTGGGCGGCACCGATGGGCCCCCAGGTGATGCCGTAGCGCGCCTGGTTGAGGCAGCCGAGCGGACCCTTGAGGCCCTTCGCGTTCGGCAGGCGTGCGCTGTCGGGCACGCGCACGTCGTCGAAGAACAGCGCGGAGGTGACCGACGCGCGCAGGCTCATCTTCTTGTGCACTTCCTGCGCCGCGAAGCCCTTCGTGGAGGTGGGCACGATAAAGCCCTGGATGCCGTCGTCGGTCTGAGCCCAGACGATGGCGATATGGGCGAGGTTGCCGTTGGTGATCCACATCTTGGCGCCGTTGATCACCCAGTCGTCGCCGTCCTTGCGCGCGACGGTCTTCATGTTCGCCGGGTCGGAACCGCCATGCGGCTCGGTGAGGCCGAAGCAGCCGATGACCTCGCCCGCCGCCATGCGCGGCAGGTACTCGCGCTTCTGCTCTTCCGAGCCATAGGCGAAGATCGGGTACATGCACAGCGAGCTCTGCACGGAGGCGAAGCTGCGCAGGCCGGAATCGCCGCGCTCCAGTTCCTGGCAGATCAAGCCGTAGCTGACACCGTTCATGCCCGCGCAACCGTATTCTTCCGGCAGCGTGGCGCCGAGCAGGCCCAGCCCGGCAATCTCGGACACCAGTTCGGACGGGAAGCGCCCCTGATCGAAGGCGTCGCCGATGATCGGCAGGACCTTTTCGTCGACGAAGCGGCCGACGGCGTCCTGCACGGCGCGCTCCTCGTCGGTGAGAAGCGAACGGACGTCGTAGAGATCGAGCGGGTCGAGACGATGGGCCATGCGGGTACTCTTGGATGGGCAGCCGGAAACTCCCGATTGTAGCCATGGGGCCGTCCGCGGTCATGGCGGTGCGCAACAATCCGGCCGCGCCGTGCCGTCATAATGGGGCCGTCCCCGCCGCCGGATACCACCCATGTTCAAAGGCGTACTCCTCGGCTTCGCCTGCTACGCGGCCTATGCGTGGAGCGACGCCTTCGTCAAATCCCTGGAAGGCACCCTGCCCGCCTACGAGGCCGTGTTCTTCGGTGCGATCCTTGCCATGGCCGCCCTTCCGTTCCTGAAGAAGCCCGGCGACCGCTGGCGCGAGGTGGTGGTGTCGAGGCTCCCGGGCCTGTGGCTGCTGCGGGCGCTGGCCGGTGCCATCGGCAACGTCACCGCCGTGATGGCCTTTACGGCCCTCCCGATGGCGGAAGCCTTCTGCCTGATCTTCCTGCTGCCGATCTTCGTCACCATCCTCTCCGTAGTGTTCCTCGGCGAGCACGTGGGGTGGCGGCGCTGGTCGGCCGTGATCGTGGGCTTCCTGGGCGTACTGGTGGTGCTCCGGCCGGGATTCCGGCACCTGGGCACGGGGCATGTCGCGGCCATCGTCTGCGGTCTCGCCGGCGCCCTTTCCATCGTCGCCCTGCGCATGGCCGGCGCCACCGAGAAACGCATCACCCTTTACGGCGCCGGCGTCGTCGGCCCGATGATCGCGGGCTTCATCATGATGCTGCCGCACTTCGTATGGCCGAACGCCCACCAGTGGTTCCTGCTGCTGGGCTACGGCCTCTTCGCCGCGGCGGGCGCGGTGCTGCTGATGCTGGCCACGCAGCATGCGCCGGCGAACCGGGTAGCCCCTACCCAGTACAGCCAGATGTTATGGGCGATCCTGTTCGGCTACCTGCTGTTCCACGACCACCTCGACTGGCCGATGCTCATCGGCATCGCGATGATCCTCGGCGCCGGTTTGTTCACCTTCGTGCGCGAGGACAAGAAGACGCAGTGGTGGCGCTGGACGAATATCGTGTGACCTGCTGATGTGGGAGCCGGCTATGCCGGCGATCCCCGCGGCAGCGGGCACGCTCGCTGCGCGCACCCATCGCCGATGAAGCGGCTCCCACACAAGCGAGCTCTACGAATTGGAGACGCCGTGGGGTACGTGGCCCGTCGCCACGTGCTTGCGCGCCGACTCCACGTTGGCCGGCGAATCGTCGAAGAAGATATCCGCGCCGAAGGCGTCCAGGAACGGCCCCTTGTCGCGCCCGCCAAGGAACAGCGCTTCGTCGATACGCACGCCCCAGCGGCGAAGGGTAAGGATCACGCGCTTGTGCGCCGGCGCGGAACGCGCGGTGACCAGCGCGGTGCGGATCGGCGAGGTCTCGGCCGGGAAAGCAGCCTGCAAACGGTGCAGTGCGGCCAGGAAGCCCCGGAACGGGCCACCGGACAACGGCTCGGCCCAGCGCTCGGTCTCGTTGCGGTGGAAGGCGTCGAGACCTTGCTCTTTCGACACGCGTTCGCCCTCGTCGCCGAAGATCACCGCATCACCGTCGAAGGCGATGCGCAGTTGCTCGCTGGATCGCTGCGGCGCCGTGGAAGGCAGGATGGTGGCCGCGGCCACGCCGGCCCGCAGTGCGCGGCCCACGTCCTCGGCGTTGGCCGAGAGGAAGAGGTCGGCGCGGAACGGCGCGATGTAATCCGACGTGGGCGCGCCACTGGTGAACGCGGCGCGGGAGATGCCCAGCTTGTAGTGCTGGATCGCATTGAAGATGCGCAGACCGGTGTCGCCCGAATTGCGCGACAGGAGGATCACTTCCACCGCGGGCACGTCGCCCGACAGCGCGTTCAGCCCGAGCAGCTTCTGCACCAGGGGGAAAGCCACGCCGGGCTTCAGCAGTTCGTCTTCGTGCTCGATCTGGTAGGCCCGGTAGGCGTCCAGCCCTTCGCGTTCGAACAGTTCGTGGCTGTCGCCCATGTCGAACAGGGCGCGCGAGGAAATGGCCACGACGAGGCGGTTGTCGCCGACCGAGGATTCCGCGTGGGCGCCGTGCGTGGCGTCGCCGATGCCGTGAATGGTGTCGGGATCGTTCATGGGGCGAATTGTTCGTCGAGAATGCGCTGCTGGAGGTTGTGTTCCGGGTCGAACAGCAGGCGTACCGCGTTCCGCCGCGATTGCTTGACCTCGACCGAACGCACGTCGCGCACTTCGTGGAAGTCCGCGGTGGCGCTGATGGGCCGTTTGTTCGGATCCTTCGTTTCGAAACCCACCCGCGTGGCATGCGGCAGGATGGCGCCGCGCCAACGCCTGGGCCGGAACGGGCTGATGGGCGTGAGTGCCAGCACGTTCGCGTCAAGCGGCAGGATGGGGCCGTGCGCGGAAAGGTTGTACGCGGTGGACCCTGCGGGCGTGCAGACGAGGATGCCGTCGCAGACGAGTTCGTCCAGCTTCATCTCGCCATTCAGGCTCACGCGCAGGTGTGCCGCCTGGTTGGTCTGCCGCAAGAGCGCCACTTCATTGAAGGCCAGTGCGCGGTGTTCGGCGCCGTCGCAGCAGGTGCTGTGCATTTCAAGCGGATGCAGCACGGCGGGATGGGCCTTCTCGATGCGATCGGGAAGGTGGTCGACGTCGTGCTGGTTCATCAGGAACCCGAGACGGCCGAGCTTCATGCCGTAGAACGGGACGCCGAGGGTGCGGTGCGCGTGCAAGGTGCGCAGCATGAAGCCGTCGCCCCCGAGCGACACGATGATGTCGGCATCCGCAGGCTCGACACCGCGGTAACGCTTGACGAGCGTGGCGCGGGCACGTTGGGCGACTTCGGTTTCGCTGGCGACGAAGGCTAGGCGCATGGGGAATGGGCATCCGGGTCCAACCCGGAGCTTAGTGCCTAACGACCGCAGCGGGTAGGGCGGACTGTGGGAGCCGGCTACGCCGGCGATCCCGCGGCAGCGGGCGAGCTTGCCGCGAGCGTCCATCGCCGCTGAAGCGGCTCCCACACAAAGCCGGATTCCCACAGAAAACCGCCTGAGCCGCACGGCGCAGGCGGCCTTCTGCGTCACACCGGAATCTGCGCCAGCTGGGCCAGGCGGCGGACGGCGACCGAGGCGATCGGGTAGTCCGCGTTCTGGGTAAGGATTTCCGCGAGCATGGCGCGCGTGTACTTCAGCGTGGCGTCGTCGCGATCCAGCCAGGCCTTGACCGGGCTGATGTCGGTGCGATCGCCCGCGATCGCCAGTACCTGGAGTGCGAGTGCGCGGTGCTGGGCGTTGAGCTCGTCCAGCAACGACCCGCGAGCCTGCGCATGCCACGCGCCTTCCACCGGCAGGGCTTCGATCTGGCCGCGCAGCCAGTCGAGATCCAGCGCCTCGGCAAGCTCGTAGAAGACCGTGGCCACCATAGCGACGTCCTTGCCGCTCTGCTTGGACACCTCGACCATGTCGAGCGCCGAGCGGAGCACGGGAACGCGGGCAAGCCGCACCGCCAGCGCGTTGGGCACGCCCAGTCCTTCCCACTTCTCCTGGCTGGCGGCGAAGTCGCCCCGGCCGGTATCGGTGAGCGCATCCGGCAACGCCTTGCGCAGCACGCTGACTTCGCTCGCATAACGGTCGACGTTTGCGGCGATGTCGAGCGAGCCGCCGGGGCGGTTCAGCAGCCAACGGGTGAGGTGGCGCAGCAGCGACCAGATCTGCAGGATCGCGTCGATCTGCGTATCCTCGGCCACCTTGCCGTCCAGCGCCTCGATCTCGGCCCACAGGTCGCGGGCATCCAGGATCTCGCGTGCTGCGGTATAGGCCTTCGCGATGGACGCGGGGCCATGCCCCGTATCCTCCTGCATGCGCATCATGAAGGTCGCGCCCATGCGGTTGATCGTGGAGTTGGTGACCGCCGTGGCGATGATCTCCCGCTTCAGGCGGTGACGCTGCATGTGCTCGGCGTACTTTTCGTGCAGCGGCACGGGGAAGTAACGCACCAGTTCGCGCGACAGGTAGGGATCTTCCGGCACGTCCGATTCAAGCAGCTGCTGGAACAGGCGGATCTTGTCGTAGGAGAGCAGCACCGACAGTTCCGGACGGGTCATGCCCTGGCCGCGCTGCTTGCGCTCGGCGAGTTCGGCGGCTGTCGGCAGCGATTCCACCTGGCGGTCGAGCAGGCCCTCGGCTTCCAGTGTGCCGATGAAGTGCGCCATCGAACCCAGGCGGCGCACCGACTGGTGTTCCATCATGGTGATGGCCTGGTTCTGCCGGTAGTTGTCCCACAGCACCAGGCGCGCCACTTCGTCCGTCATCTCCGCCAGCTGGCGGTTACGGTCGTCGAAGCTCAGTTCGCCGCGCTGCACCGCGTCGTTCAGCAGGATCTTGATGTTCACCTCGTGATCGGAGGTGTCGACGCCCGCGGAGTTGTCGATGAAGTCGGTGTTGAGCAGCACGCCGGCCTGTGCGGCCTCGATGCGGCCCTTCTGGGTCATGCCGAGGTTGCCGCCCTCGCCCACCACCTTGCAGCGCAACTCATTGCCGTTCACGCGCAGGGCGTTGTTGGCACGATCGCCCACGTCGGCGTGGGTTTCGCTGGTGGCCTTCACATAAGTGCCGATGCCGCCGTTCCAGAGGAGGTCCACCGGGGCCTTCAGGATCGCGGCGAGCAGGTCGCTGGGCGCCATGTGCGTGACCTCGGCACGAATGCCGAGCGCCGCCCGCACTTCCGGCGACACCGGAATCGACTTCGCGCTGCGCGGGTACACGCCGCCGCCCGCCGAGATGAGCGACTTGTCGTAGTCGTCCCACGAGGAACGCGGAAGCGCGAACATGCGCTGGCGTTCCGCGAACGACTTCGCGGCATCCGGATTCGGATCGAGGAAGACGTGGCGGTGATCGAACGCGGCGAGCAGGCGGATATGCTCGGAAAGCAGCATGCCGTTGCCGAACACGTCGCCCGACATGTCGCCCACGCCGACCACGGTGAAGTCCTGGGTCTGGCAATCGCGGCCGAGCGCACGGAAGTGGCGCTTCACCGACTCCCAGGCGCCCTTTGCGGTGATACCCATGCCCTTGTGGTCGTAGCCGTAGGAGCCGCCGGAAGCGAACGCGTCGTCGAGCCAGAAACCGTGTTCGGTCGAAATGGCATTGGCAATGTCCGAGAACGTGGCCGTGCCCTTGTCCGCGGCAACGACCAGGTACGGATCGTCCTCGTCATGGCGCACCACGTCGTGCGGCGGCACCACCTTGCCCTCGACGAGGTTGTCGGTGATGTCGAGCAGGCCGTTGATGAACATGCGGTAGCAGGCGATACCCTCGGCCAGCTGCGCATCGCGGTCGCCGCCGACCGGCGGGCGCTTCACGAAGAAGCCGCCCTTCGAGCCGACCGGCACGATGACGGTGTTCTTCACCATCTGCGCCTTCACCAGGCCGAGCACCTCGGTGCGGAAATCTTCGCGGCGATCGGACCAGCGCAGGCCGCCACGGGCCACCGAGCCGAAGCGCAGGTGGATGCCTTCCACACGCGGCGCGTAGACGAAGATCTCGCGGAACGGTACCGGCTTCGCCAGGTCGGGCACGCGGTGCGAGTCGAACTTGAAGCTGAGGTACGGGCGGAAGGCGCCGTCCCAGGCCTGGAAGAAGTTCGTGCGCAGGGTGGCGTGCACCAGCGCGATGAAGCTGCGCAGGATGCGGTCTTCGTCGAGGCTGGACACATTGTCCAGCAGGGCGTTGATCGCCTCTTCCACCGCCGCGACCTGTTCGGTGCGCGGGCGGCCCAGCGACGCCACGAGGTTGCCGATGAGCCCCGGCTGCGCGGCGAGCGTCTCGGCGTCCATCAACGCGTGCATCTCGTGCGAGAGCATGCTTTCCGCACGTTCGCGTTCGGCACCGTCGAGGCTCTCGCGGTGTGGATCGAAGCGTGCGTTGAACAGCTCGATGATGAGGCCGGCGATGGCGGGATAACGGTTGAGGGCGTCTTCCATGTACGCCTGCGAGAACGCCACGCCCGTCTGCAGCAGGTATTTGCAGTAGCTGCGCAGCACCGCGACCTGGCGCCAGCCGAGCTTGGCGCCCAGCACGAGGCGGTTGAAGCCGTCGTTCTCCGCGCTGCCGCGCCAGATGTGCTCGAAGGCATCCTCGAAGATCTTGCCGACCTGCTCCACCTCGAATGCGAGGCGGCCCACCGGCTGCACTTCGAAGTCCTGCACGAACAGATGGCCCTCGCCGAGCTTCACTTCGTACATGTGCTCGGTAAGCACGCGCAGGCCCAGGTTCTCCAGCTGCGGCATCACTTCGGAAAGCGCGATGTCCGACCCGGAACGGTAGACCTTGAAGCGGAGTTCCTCCGGACGATGGGGCGGATGGTAGAACGACATGCTGATGGCGTCCGGACCGTCGAGGCCAGCCAGCGCCTTCACGTCGGCCGCCGCGATCTCGGGCGACACCTCGTCCACGTAGCCGGCCGGGAGGGCCTTGCCGTAGCGGTTGGCGAGGATGATGCCTTGCTGCTCGCCGGTCAGCTCGATCAACCGGTCGCGCAGTTCGTCGTACCAGTTACGCGCGATCGACACGATCTGCGCCTCGATGGCGGCGGCGTCGTAAACGGGATGGTCGCCGATGCGCGGACGCACCACGACGTGCAGGCGGACCAGCGCGGCCTCGCCCATCAGCACGGCCGAATCGAGGTGCTCTCCATGGAACGCCTCGCGCAGCACGTTCTCCACGCGTTCGCGCACGCTCGTATTGAAGCGGTCGCGCGGGATGTACACGATGCAGGAGAAGAACCGGCCGTAGCTGTCGCGGCGGATGAACAGGCGCGTGCGCGTGCGCTGGGCCAGTTCCAGCAGGCCCATGGCCAGCGCGTAAAGTTCGTCGGTGCTGCACTGGAACAGTTCGTCGCGCGGCAGCGTGTCGAGGATGTGGCGCAGGGCCTTGCCCGAGTGCGAATCGCGCTTCAGGCCCGAGCGGTTCATCACGGCCTCGCACTTGTCGCGCACCAGGGGCACGTGCTGCGGGTGGGCCATGTACGCGTTCGAGGAGAACAGCCCCAGGAAGCGCTGTTCGGCGACGGGATGACCCTGCTCGTCGAACTTGAGCACGCTGACGTAATCCATGTAGCCCGGACGGTGGATCGGCGAGCGTGCGTTGGTCTTGGTGAGGATGATGGCGTCGGTGGCACCCGAGCGCGGCAGCTCGCTCGCCACCAGGGTGCGCAGCGAGCGCGGCGCCAGTGAACGCTCGGCGGCACGCAGGATGCCGAGGCCGGAGCCTTCCACCGTCTTCAGTACCTGGTCGCCCGCGTCGGCCGCCACTTCGTATTCGCGGTAGCCCATGAAGGTGAAATGGTTATCGGCCACCCAGCGCAGGAACTCCGAGGCTTCGCTGACTTCTTCCGGGGTGTACGGCAGCGAGCGTTTACCCAGCTCGTCCGCAACCTCCAGCATCTTGCCGCGCATGGCCCGCCAGTCGTCCACCGCTTCGCGCACGTCGGCGAGCGCGGATTCGACGTTCGCCTTCAGGGTGTCCAGCTCGGTGTCGTCGATTCGGTCGATCTCGAAGCGCATGACCGATTCCGTTTTCTCCCCGGAACCCATGGACTCGAGCACGCCCGACGACGAGCGCACCACCGGCACCACCGGATGGATGGTGGCGTGGATGTCGGCATGCGCGGCAGCCACCATCGACACCGTGTCCACCAGGAACGGCATGTCGTCGGTCACGACCTCCACCACGGCACGCGAGCCCGACTGGCCCGGGTTGTACACACGGACCTTCGCTTTTCCGGGCGTGCGCTCGCGGGCGAAGGCCAGCAGGTCGGCGATCAGCGCGGCCCATCGCTCCGGCGCATGCAGCGCATGGTCGGCGGGGGCGATCCGCTCGAAGAAGGCCTCGATAAAAAAGCGCGCCTCGTTGAGGCGCTCCGCGGGATAGTCGAGCTTTTTCAGTTCATCGAAGACAACGGCGTGGAACGGGCCGTTTTCGGCAGCGCGAATCGCATTCATGGGCGGATTATCGATGTGGGGAGGACGGAAATCCGTGAAAGCATAGCTCCCTGTGGCGTCATGTAGCCACACCGAAAGACGATGCGCGTTGGCGTTTTTTCACTGCATCGCCGCACGCGGATGCACCCGACGCTCTGTTGGGTCGGCACTAACGAATCAGGACATCGTGTGCATCGCAGCAATTGGCGCGCGAATGTGTAAACAACCCGTTGACGTTAGCTCACCGGAGATTCTAAACTGGACGGTATACTTACGTGCTGAATCATGCTTACGGCTGCGCCGAGCGCTCGGCAGCGCCACGGGCGTCCTTTAGGTACAAGCAAGAGGCCGGAAGGCACAGGACGGCGGGCCGGACACACAGTAACTGTATGCATGCCTGCGAGCGGCACCGTCCCGGTGCGGCAGCGCGAACGAACAAGAAACCTGGAAAAGGAACGAAGTTCTCATGACTCCCCTGCCCTTGCGCTCGTCCCTGCTGGCCCTCGGCCTCGCCGCGGCGCTTGCCGCCTGCCACAAGCAGGAAGCCCCGCAGCAGCCACCTCCGCCCGAGGTGGGCGTCATTACCGCGCAACCCCAGGACACCCCGCTGGTCCAGGACCAGGTGGGTCGCCTGTCGGCCTACCGTACGGCCGACGTGCGCGCCCGCGTGCCCGGCATCCTCCTGCATCGCCTCTATGAGGAAGGCACGGACGTCAAGGCCGGCCAGAAGCTGTTCCAGATCGACCCGCAGCCGCTCAAGGCCGAACTGGACGCACAGCTCGCCAACCTTGCCTCCACCCGCGCCTCGGCCGCCAACGCCAAGGCCCAGGCCGACCGCGCCCGCGGGCTGATCGGCAAGAACTACGTGTCCAGGCAGGACCTGGACACGGCCGAGGCCAACGAACGCACGGGCAACGCCGCGGTGAAGCAGGCCGAAGCGAACGTGCAGTCGGCCCGCATCAACCTCGGCTTCACCGACGTGGTCTCGCCGATCGACGGCCGTGCGGGCCAGCAGCAGGTGACCGAAGGTGCCCTCGTGGGCCAGGGCGATACCACCCTGCTCACCCGCGTCGACCAGATCGACAAGCTGTACGTGAACTTCAGCGTGTCGGTCTCCGACCTCGACGCCATGCGCCGCGCCGCGGCCGCCGGCGCCGCCACGCTGTCGCCCACGGACAAAGCCACCGTGAGCATTCAGTTGCCCGACGGTACCGCCTACGACAAGCAGGGCATGCTCGACTTCTCGTCGGCCACCGTGAATCCGCAGACGGGCACGGTGAACCTGCGCGCGCTGCTCGAGAACACCGACGAGCGCCTGCTGCCCGGTCAGTTCGTGACGGTGAAGGCCACGCTCGGCGACCTGCACAACGTGTTCCTCGTGCCGCAGGCGGCTGTGCTGCGCGACGCCAACGACGCCTACGTGATGGTCGTCGGCGAAGGCCACGCCAAGGACCCGAAGACGGGCGCCGACACCACCGTACCCTCCGCCGCCGTCCGTCGCCCGATCAAGGCCGAACGCCTCAGCGGCGCCAACTGGGTGGTCACCGGCGGCCTCAAGCCGGGCGACCAGATCATCATCCAGGGCCTGCCGAAGGCGAGGGAGAACGCGCCCGTGAAGGCGTCCCCCGCCCAGGCCGCCCCGGCGGCAGCCGCCGGCCCCGGTGCCGACGCGCCCGCCGGCAAGCAGTAAAAGGAAACCGACATGCCGAGTTTCTTCATCGACCGCCCCATCTTCGCGTGGGTGGTGGCGATCCTGATCAGCCTGTGCGGCACGATCTCCTTGCTCAACATGGGTATCGAGTCGTATCCGAACATCGCCCCGCCGCAGGTCGTCGTCTCGGCGACCTATCCGGGCGCGAGTGCGGACACGACCGAGAAAACCGTGACGCAGGTCATCGAGCAGCAGTTGACCGGTATCGACCACCTGCTCTACTTCTCGTCCTCGTCCAGCTCCAGCGGCACGGCCCAGGTCACGCTCACCTTCGAATCCGGCACCGATCCCGACATCGCGCAGGTGCAGGTGCAGAACAAGGTGGCGCTGGCAACTCCGCGCCTGCCTTCGGAAGTGACCCAGCAGGGTGTCGTGGTGGCGAAGTCCAACCCCGACTTCCTGATGTTCATCGCGCTCACCTCGTCGAATCCGGCGATCGACGGCAACCGCCTGACCGACATCGTGTCGTCGCAGGTGCTCGACCAGATCGCGCGTATCCCCGGCGTGGGCAACACGCGCCAGCTGGGTGCCGAATACGCCATGCGCGTCTGGCTGAATCCGGACAAGCTGCGCGGCTACGGCCTCTCGGCCACCGATCTGCGCAACGCGCTCAGCACGCAGAACGTGCAGTTCGCCGCGGGTTCGATCGGTACCGACCCGGCCGTCAACGGCCAGGGCTTCAGTGCCACCGTCTCGGCGGAAGGACGCTTCACCACGCCCGAGCAGTTCTCCGAAATCATCCTGCGCGCCAACAACGACGGCACCGTGGTGCGCCTGAAGGATGTCGCGCGCGTCGAACTCGGTCCGCAGAACTACGGCTTCAACGCCCAGTGGAACGGCACGGCCACCGGTTCGTTCGGCGTGCAGCTGCTGCCCGGCGCGAACGCGCTGGACGTGGCGAATGCCGTGCGCGGCAAGATGGACGAACTGGCCAGGAGCTTCCCCGACGGCGTGACGTGGTTCGCCCCGTACGACACCACCAAGTTCGTGACCATCTCCATCGAGGAAGTGGTGCACACGCTGGTGGAGGCGATCATCCTCGTCTTCCTCGTGATGCTGCTGTTCCTGCAGAACTTCCGCGCCACGATCATCCCGACCCTCGTTATCCCGGTGGCCCTGCTCGGCACCTTCCTCGGTCTGTCGCCCTTGGGCTTCACGGTCAACCAGCTGACGCTGTTCGGCATGGTGCTGGCGATCGGTATCGTCGTCGACGATGCCATCGTGGTCATCGAGAACGTCGAGCGCATCATGTCCGAGGAAGGACTGTCGCCGAAGGAAGCCACGCGCAAGGCGATGGGCCAGATCACCGGCGCGGTGATCGCGATCACCGTGGTGCTCGCGGCCGTGTTCGTGCCCTCGGCGCTGCAGCCGGGCGCGTCGGGCATCATCTACAAGCAGTTCGCGCTGACGATCGCGGTGTCGATGGGCTTCTCAGCCTTCCTCGCGCTGTCGTTCACGCCGGCCCTCTGCGCCACGATCCTCCGGGCAGAGCACGCCGAGAAGAAGAACGTCGTCTACCGCAAGTTCAACCAGGTATTCGACTGGGTCACCCACACCTACTCCGGTCATGTGGGCAGCGCCGTGCGCCACGCCCCGCGCTGGATGGTGGTGTTCGTGCTGATCGCCGTGGTGTGCGGCTTCCTGTTCGTGCGCCTGCCGACGAGCTTCGTGCCCGACGAGGACCAGGGCTACGCGCTGGCCATCGTGCAGCTGCCGCCCGGTTCCAGCCTTGCCCGCACCGAAAAGGTGATGGCCGACCAGCGTGCGATCCTGCTGAAGGATCCGTCCGTGGACGGCATCTTCCAGATCTCCGGCTTCAGCTTCGTGGGTCAGGGCGAGAACGTGGGCATGACCTTCATCCGCCTGAAGGACTGGGGCGACCGCGACCTCACCGCCACCGAGTTCATCCAGCAGGCGAACGGCAAGATGCAGGCCGTGCGCGACGCCACCATCTTCGTGGTGAACCTGCCGACGATCCGCGGCCTGTCGCAGTTCGGCGGTATCGACATGTATCTGCAGGCCCGTGCCGGCCAGTCGCGCGACCAGCTGACCCAGGCGCGCAACATGCTGCTCGGCGCCGCGGCGCAGAACACCGCACTCGTGGGCGTGCGCCCGAACACCCTGGAAGACGCGCCGCTGCTGCAGTTGCATGTGGACCGTACCCAGGCGCAGACGATGGGCCTTTCGGTCAGCGACATCTATACCGCGATCCAGCTCACGCTGGCGCCGGTGTACGTCAACGACTTCTCGTACGAAGGTCGCGTGAAGCGCGTGATGCTGCAGGCCGATGCGCCGTATCGCATGGGTACCGACGCGTTCTCGCACATCTTCACGCCGAGCACCCTCGCCGCGTCCTCGTCGACGTCGTCGACGGACGGTTCAAGCGTGGCAAGCACCACCTCACCGGTGGACAACGCCATGATCCCGCTGTCGACGGTGGTCGACTCCAAGTGGACGATGGCGGCGCCCACGCTCAACCGCTACAACGGTTACTCGGCGGTGGAAATCGTGGGCAACCAGGCGCCGGGGTATTCGACCGGCCAGGCCATGCAGATCGTCGAAGGCATCGTCAACGACAAGCTGCCCAAGGGCTTCGGTTACGACTGGACCGGCCAGTCGTACCAGGAAATCCTCTCGGGTAACTCGTCGACGATGCTGCTGGCCCTTTCGGTGGTGATCGTGTTCCTCTGCCTTGCCGCCCTTTACGAGAGTTGGTCGATCCCGGTCTCCGTTCTGCTGGTGGTGCCGCTGGGCATCCTGGGCACGGTGGTGTTCTCCATGCTGCGTGGCCTGCCGAACGACATCTACTTCAAGATCGGCATGATCACCGTCATCGGCCTCGCAGCGAAGAACGCAATCCTGATCGTGGAATTCGCGGTGGAACAGCAGCAGGCAGGCAGGACGCTGCGCGACGGCGTGGTCGAGGCAGCCCGCCTGCGACTCCGCCCCATCCTGATGACGTCGCTGGCCTTCATCCTCGGCGTGTTCCCGCTGGCCATTTCGACCGGCGCGGGTGCGAACTCCCGCCACGCGATCGGCACGGGCGTCATCGGCGGCATGCTGTTCGCCACGTTCCTCGGCCTGCTGCTGATCCCGGTGTTCTACGTGTCGGTACGCCGCATGCTGGGCGACAAGCTGGACGAGGTGTCGCACCTCGGCCACCACGGCGACGGACCGGACGGCGGTGGCCACGGTCCACACGGCGGCGGCAATGGCCCGCACGGCGGCAACCCGTCGACGAACGTCGGCCCCCACGCCCCGAACGTCGGCGACGTGCGCGCCTTCGATTCGGATCCAAGGCGAGGCACCGACCGCCCGTAACGAAAAAGCCCGGCGAAAGCCGGGCTTTTTTTGGACGATAAGAAAAGAGGTCAAAGTCGCATTTGGGATGTGGGTGCCGCTTCAGCGGCGATCCCGCGGCAGCGGGCAACCTTGTCGCAAGCGTCCATCGCCGCTGAAGCGGCTCCCACATTGGATCATCCGCTGCTTACGGCGCGTGGTAGACCGCTTCGATGTTGTGACCGTCGGGGTCGAGTACGAAGGCGCCGTAATACCCTGCGTGGTAGTGCGAGCGCGGGCCGGGCGGGCCATTGTCGCGGCCGCCGGCGGCGAGGGCCGCCTCGTGGAAAGCGCGAACGAGTTGCTGCGACGTGACACGGAAGGCCACGTGCACGGGCGGCCGGTTCGGCTCGCCTTTGTAGATCCAGAAGTCGGGCTTGCCGTCCTCGCCGAAGCCGGCGACATCGGTGCGGCGGTTGGCGCCCCCGGGGAAGATGGCGATCAGCTCATAGTTGATGGCAGCCAGGGCGTTCTTGTAGAACAGCTTGCTGCGCTCGAAGTCGCTGACGATGACGCCGGTGTGATCGATCATGGAAGCTCCCCAGGCAAGGCCAAAGGGTGAGCTTAATGTAGGAGCCGCCATGGCGGCGAGGGTCCGCCGACTGTGGGAGCCGCTACAGCGGCGAGAAGCCCACGAAGCGGTGTAGCTGTGAGGCGCGCTCCCTCGCCGTCATGGCGGCTCCTACACGGGGGTGCTCAGCGCAGGCCGGTTTCCGCGCGGGCGATGACGAGGCGCTGGATTTCGCTGGTGCCCTCGTAGATCTCGGTGATCTTCGCGTCGCGGAAGTAGCGCTCCAGCGGCATTTCCTTCGAATAGCCCATGCCGCCGTGGATCTGTACCGCCTGGTGGGTGATCCACATCGCGGCTTCCGAGGCCACCAGCTTCGCCATCGAGGCCTCGGTGCCGAAGCGGCCGCCGGTCTTCTCCACCTGGCCCTTTGTCCACGCCGCGCGCAGCGTGAGCAGCAGGGCCGCGTCGAGCTTGCACTTCATGTCGGCGATCTTGGCCTGGGTCATCTGGAACGTGCCGATGGGCTGGCCGAAGGCCTTGCGGTCGCGCGACCACTGAAGGGTGGCGTCGTAGGCGGCCCGGGCGATGCCCACGGCCTGGGATGCGATACCGATGCGGCCGGCATCGAGTACGCCCATGGCGATGGCAAAGCCCTTGCCTTCCTCGCCCAGCATGTCTTCCTGGGGGCACACGTAATCGTGGAACTCGATTTCGCAGGTGGCCGAGGCGCGGATGCCCAGCTTGGGTTCGGTCTTGCCGGCGAGGAAACCCTCGCGCTTCGTGTCGATGATGAAGGCAGACACCCCACGGGCGCCGATGCCCGGCGTGGTCACGGCGAACAGCACGATGTAACGGGCGACGGGGCCGGAGGTGATCCAGCTCTTCTTGCCATTGATGACCCAGTCGCCGTCGGCGTTCTTCACCGCGCGGGTGTGCATGTTGGAAGCATCGGAGCCCGACTGCGGTTCCGTGAGCGCATAGGCACCGATGGCCTCGCCCGAGGCGATGGCGCGCACGTACTTCTGCTTCTGCTCTTCCGTGCCGTTCTTCAGGATGCCGTTGCAGAACAGCGAGTTGTTCACCGACATGATGGTGGAGGTAGCCGCGTCGGCCGCCGCGATCTCGACCATCGCCAGTACGTAGGCCACCGGGTCCATGCCCGCGCCGCCGTACTCTTCCGGCACTTCGATGCCCATCAGGCCCAGCTGGCCCATCTCCTGGATGTTTTCCAGAGGGAACTGGCCCTTGGCGTCGAATTCGGCGGCCACGGGCACGATGCGCTTCTGTGCGAAATCGCGCGCGATGGACTGGATCGACAGCTGGTCGTCGGTAAAGCGGAAATCCATGGGGTGTTCCTCGGGCCGCCCGGGGCGGACGGCAGTCGTGGGGTGGAGACAAGCCCGCCATTCTAACGGTCGTTTGGCGGGTTGCCGCCGTGCACTGCAACATGCGGCCTTGACGGCCGCCGACGCTGCCCGCATCCTTCGTATCTCTGTATCGCGATATAAGGATGTTGGATGGACCTGTCCACGGCCTCCACGGCGCTCCGGCTCCTGGCCGATCCCACCCGCGTCCGCCTCCTTGCCCTGCTGGATCGCGAGGAACTGACCGTGGCGGAACTGGCTGCCGTGCTGCACCTGGCCCAGCCGCGCGTGTCCACCCATCTTGCCAAGCTGAAGGAAGCCGAGCTGGTGCGCGACCGGCGCGCCGGCGTGTCCGCCTATTATCGCGCCAACGCCGAGGCCGACCCGACGCTCGCCGCGCTTGTGGCTTCCCTGCGCGACACGCTCAGCGACGCGCTGCTCCGCGAGGATGCCGAGCGCCTGCCCGCGGTGCTGGCCCAGCGTGCGCGCGCCGAGGGCTGGGCCGATACCGTGGCCGGTGACATGGAGCGCCATTACTCGCCTGGCCGCACATGGGAAACGCTGGCGCGCTCCCTCCTCCAGTTGCTCGCCACGGGCGACGTGCTGGACATCGCCTCCGGCGACGGCGTCACGGCGGAACTGTTGGCCCCGCATGCGCATTCGATCGTCTGCATCGACAGCTCGGAACGCGTGGTGGAAGCGGCGCGACAGCGCCTTGCCGGTTTCGCCAACGTCGACGTGCGCACTGGCGACATGCATGCGCTCGACCTGCGCGACCGGCAGTTCGACCTCGTGCTGCTGTTGCACGCCCTCACCTACTCGAGCGAACCGCAGAAGGTGTTCGACGAGGTGGCCCGGGTACTCAAGCCCGGGGGCCGGGTGCTCGCTTCCACCTTGGGCGAGCACGACCATCGCGCCGTCGTCGAGCCGTTCGACCACCGCAACCTCGGCTTCACCTGCGACGCCCTCACCGCCATGGCCAGGAAGGCCGGGCTCGAGGTGGTCAGTTGCGAACGCCTGAGCCGCGAGCGCCGCGCGCCGCATTTCGAAGTCATCAGCCTGCTTGCCCGCAAGCCCACCACGGAGCGTGCCCCATGAGCCAACTACCCTGGCTTCACCCTGATCGCGTCGCCCTTATGCAGAAGGGCCTGGCCGAACGCATCATGATCCTCGACGGCGGCATGGGCACCATGCTCCAGGGGCACAAGCTTGACGAGTCCGGCTACCGGGGCGAGCGCTTCGCGGGCGGCAACGACAGCACGCACGACCACGGTCACGACCATCCGGGCGAGTGCGACCTGAAGGGCAACAACGACCTGCTCCTGCTTACCCAGCCGGAGATCATCCGCGGTGTGCACAACGCGTACCTCGAAGCGGGCGCGGACTTCATCGAAACCAATACCTTCAACGCCACGCGCGTGAGCCAGGCGGACTACCACCTCGAACACCTGGTGCCCGAACTCAATCGCGAAGGCGCACGCATCGCCCGCGCGGCCTGCGACGCGATGACCGCGCGCACGCCGGACAGGCCGCGCTTTGTCATCGGCGTCCTCGGGCCTACCAGCCGCACCGCGTCCATTTCGCCCGATGTGAACGACCCGGGTTTCCGCAACGTCTCGTTCGAGGAACTGAAGTCCAACTACATCGAATCCGCCCGCGCGCTCATCGAGGGCGGCGCGGATACGATCATGGTGGAAACCATCTTCGACACGTTGAATGCGAAAGCGGCGCTGTTCGCCCTGAGCGAGCTTTTCCACGAGCTGGGCGGGCGCGTACCCGTGATGATCTCCGGCACGATCACCGACCGCTCGGGCCGCACGCTCTCGGGCCAGACCGCCGAAGCGTTCTTCTATTCGGTGGAGCATATCCAGCCGCTGTCCGTGGGCCTGAACTGCGCGCTGGGTGCCGAGGACCTGCGTCCGCACGTGCAGATGCTCGCGCGCATCGCCGGCAGCGCCGTCAGCACGCACCCCAACGCCGGCCTGCCCAACGCGTTCGGCGAATACGACGAGACGCCTGAGAGCATGGCGGAAACCATTCGTGGTTTCGCGGCCGACGGCCTTATCAACATCGTCGGCGGGTGTTGCGGTACGACGCCCGCCCATATCGCGGCCATCGCCGCCGCCGTGGCGCCTTACCCGCCGCGTGCCATCAAGGACTTCGCGCAAGCCGCATGAGCATTCGATATACGCGCCTTTCCGGCCTCGAGCCCCTCGTCCTCACGCCGGACCTCAACTTCATCAACGTCGGCGAGCGCACCAACGTCACGGGCTCGGCGCAGTTCCGCAAGCTGGTCAAGGAAGGCCGTTACGAGGAAGCGGTGGAGGTCGCGCGCCAGCAGGTGGAAAACGGCGCGCAGATCATCGACATCAACATGGACGAGGGCCTGATCGACTCGGAAGCGGCGATGACCCGCTTCATCAACCTCATCTCGTCCGAGCCCGACATCGCCCGCGTGCCGATCATGGTCGACTCCTCGAAATGGAGCGTGATCGAGGCCGGGCTGCGCTGCATGCAGGGCAAGGGCATCGTCAATTCCATCTCGATGAAGGAAGGCGAGGCGGCCTTCCTCGAGCATGCGCGCAAGGTGCGCCAGTACGGTGCGGCCGTGGTGGTCATGGCCTTCGACGAAGCCGGCCAGGCGGATACGAAGGAACGCAAGGTGGAGATCTGCTCGCGTGCCTACGAGCTGCTGGTAGACGAACTGGGCTTCCCGCCGGAAGACATCATCTTCGACCCGAACATCTTCGCCATCGCCACCGGCATCGAGGAGCACAACAACTACGCGGTGGACTTCATCGAGGCCACGCGCGAACTCAGGAAGCGTTTCCCCTCCTCGCACGTTTCCGGCGGCGTGTCGAACGTGTCGTTTTCGTTCCGCGGCAACAACCCGGTGCGCGAGGCGATCCACTCGGTGTTCCTCTACCACGCGATCGCCGCGGGCATGGACATGGGCATCGTCAATGCGGGTGCACTCGCCATCTACGACGACCTGCCGGAGGAACTGCGCGAGCGCGTCGAAGACGTGGTGCTCAATCGCCGCGCCGACGCCACCGAACGCCTGCTGGAGATCGCCGACCGCTACAAGGGCGGCAAGGGCGAGGTGGCCGTGGAGACTGCCGCATG
The DNA here is from genome assembly GCF_056755355.1 of Luteibacter sp. HAY1-4A. Lineage (NCBI taxonomy): Bacteria > Pseudomonadati > Pseudomonadota > Gammaproteobacteria > Lysobacterales > Rhodanobacteraceae > Luteibacter > Luteibacter sp. HAY1-4A. The sequence goes on along the minus strand of NZ_JBNDHZ010000023.1, from coordinate 32,707 downwards.
GCGCGAAAAGCCCGTGGTCGATCGGCTGAGCCACGCCCTGGTGCACGGTATCGACCAGTTCGTGGTGGAAGACACCGAGGAGGCCCGGCTCGCCGCACGCCGTCCGCTGGACGTGATCGAGGGTCCGCTCATGGCGGGCATGAACGTGGTCGGCGACCTGTTCGGCGCGGGCAAGATGTTCCTGCCCCAGGTGGTGAAGTCCGCGCGCGTGATGAAGAAGGCGGTGGCGCACCTCATCCCGTACATCGAGGAAGAAAAACGCATCTCCGGCGATGCGGGCAAGAACAACGGCAAGATCGTGCTCGCCACCGTGAAGGGCGACGTGCACGACATCGGCAAGAACATCGTGGGCGTGGTGCTCCAGTGCAACAACTTCGAGGTGATCGACCTCGGCGTGATGGTGCCCACACAGAAGATCCTCGACACCGCACGCGCGGAAAACGCGGACATCATCGGCCTGTCGGGCCTCATCACGCCGTCGCTGGAAGAGATGAGCCAGGTGGCGCGCGAGATGCAGCGCCAGGACTTCCACGTACCCCTGATGATCGGCGGCGCGACGACGTCGCGCGCCCATACCGCGTTGCGTATCGAGCCGCACTACAAGTCGCCCACGGTCTGGGTGAAGGACGCCTCGCGCGCCGTCGGCGTGGCACAGTCGCTGGTCAGCAAGGACCTTGTGGACGACTTCATGGCGAAGGTCCGCGCCGAGTACGCCGAAGTGCGCGAGCGGCACCGCAATCGCGGCACGGGCAAGCAACTGGTACCGCTGGCGAAGGCGCGCGAGCAGCGCTTCCGGGGCGACTGGCAGGCCTATCGGCCGCCGGTGCCGCGCAAGCCCGGCATCACGGTGTTCGACGACTACGACCTGGCGGAACTGCGCGGCTACATCGACTGGTCGCCGTTCTTCAACGCCTGGGAGCTGGCGGGCAAGTTTCCCGCGATCCTCACCGACGCGGTCGTCGGCGCGCAGGCAAGCGAACTCTATGCCGACGCGCAGGCGATGCTGGACAAGATGGTCGCGGAGAAGTGGCTCACCGCCCGCGGCGTGATCGGCTTCTGGCCAGCGGCGCAGCACGGCGACGACATCGAGGTCTATGCCGAGCCGGGAACCGCCAGGCGCAAGCCGGTCGCCATCTTGCACCATCTGCGCCAGCAGGCCGACAAGCCCGTGGAACGTCCGGACTTCTGTCTCGCCGACTTCGTGGCGCCGCGCGACAGCGGCGTGGACGACTGGATCGGCGGCTTCGCCGTCACGGCCGGCATCGGTATCGACGAGCACGTGGCGCGCTTCGAAGCCGTGCATGACGACTATTCGGCCATTCTCCTGAAGGCCCTGGCCGACCGCCTCGCCGAAGCCTTTGCCGAGCGCATGCATCAGCGCGTGCGCAAGGAGTTCTGGGGCTACGAGCCGGAAGAAACCCTGGACAACGAGGCGTTGATCGCGGAGGCCTACCGCGGCATCCGCCCCGCCCCGGGCTATCCGGCCTGCCCCGAACATACCGAGAAGCGCACGCTGTTCGACCTGCTGGATGCCACCAGGCACACCGGCATCGAACTCACCGACAGCTTCGCTATGTATCCCACCGCGGCGGTGTCGGGTTGGTACTTCTCCCACCCCGACAGCCAGTACTTCGTCGTGGGGCGCCTGACCCGCGAACAGGTGGAGGACTATGCGAAGCGCAAGGGCTGGGACCGCACGGAAGCCGAGCGCTGGCTGGCACCGTACCTGGACTACGACCCGGATTGATCAGTTTTGTGTGGGAGCCGCTTCAGAGGCGATGGATGCGCGCGGCAACCTTGCCCGCTGCCGCGGGATCGCCGGCGTAGCCGGCTCCCACAAGGGTTAGTCCTCGGGACCACCCGGCTTGACGGTTTCCTGCCTGTCCTTGTGCCGCAGGTGCGCGAACACGTTGTAGAACGACACCAGCATCGGGAAGGCCGTCTGGATGATGCCCACCGAGTCGTTCTTGCCCCAGATGAAATAGGCCAGGGTCAGCACGCTGCCGCTGACCGACAGGTACCAGAAGGACATCGGCACGGTGACCTTCTTGTTCTTCTTCGTGGCATAGAACTGCACGAACCAGCGCGCCGTGAACAGCAGGGTGCCGAGAAGACCGATGATCTTCCAGGGCGTAAGGGTCAGGAGGTGGAGATCGGCAAGGGCTTCATGCATGGCGGTGTCCGGGGGCGTGCGAGGTCGCCCATTCTAGACGGCCACGCTGGATGGAGGCTTAGCGGAAAACGGGAGTACACCCGAAAAAAAACCCGGCGCGGGGCCGGGTTTTTCGGAATCGATGGTGGGCGGTACAAGGATCGAACTTGTGACACCTGCCGTGTGAAGGCAGTGCTCTACCGCTGAGCTAACCGCCCATCGCGAGCCGCGGATCTTACAGGCCTTCGCGGACCCGGTCAATCGCCTCACGAGGCCGGCGTGCAGTACCCGGCCGCCGCGTCGGGACTGGCACTCGTAGGGAGTTCCACCAAACCCGCCCTGCCCGAGGCCTGTATGTCGAACCGCCTGCCCGAGACGCGCAAGGTGCTCTCTCCGATCGCCTCGCTGCCTCGACGTGCGCAAAGCAGCAGGCTCACCGTGCCGGCGGTCGAGGCGCCCCTCGCGCTGAACGTCAGCACCTTGTTGGCGCTCGGCGCGCGCAGCGAAACAGCCGGCGTGGCCTGCGACACTTTGATCAGTTCGTCCCCGGCCGCGAACCCCTTCGCCGGAGCGGTGGAGGTATAGACGAGGTAACCCGTGGCGTAATCCGCGGACGCCGCGCATTCGGGGTTATCCACGGCCGCATCGAGCGTCGGGCAGATAGAGACGAATGTTCCGCGGGTGATCGCCGTGGTTCTTGCGAGCCGCAGCGCACCGAGGAACGCGTTGCTCTGCGAAGCGACCTGGTTGCGATGCATGAAGTCGATGAACGACGGCGCGGCGAGTCCTGCCAGGACGGCAAGAACCGTCACCGTCACGAGCAACTCGATGAGCGTGAACCCGAATGAGTGCCGGCGGCCCATCATTTCTTCCCCGCGCCGCAGTATGTGTCCACATCGGCTTGCGCCGTCCTGCGTGCTGCCTCGACCTCATCCGGCCGCAGCCGGCGGGAGGCCGTGGGATCGGTGCTGTCGACGAGCATGGAGCCGCTCGACAACGTCGCGAGATTCGCCCGCGCCGAGTCGCAATTGCGGGTATTCGCGGCCGACTCCGCCTGGTCGAGCTTGGCGTCGTTGGCAGGCGGCGTAGCGGCAGGCGTGGCCACCGCCTCCGTTCCGCCCTTGACGGTCACCCGCGTCGCGCTGCGTCCCTGCGGAGGCGGCTGGTCGGTGTAGTGCACCGTTCCCGAGGCGTCCGTCCATTTGTATACGCTCACGGATTGCGCCGCGGCCGCGCCCGCCGTCGCAAGAAGGAAGGAGGCAAGCCAGGGCCCGAGCGACGTCTTCATCATTTGCTCCAGCACGCCGGATCGTTCGCCCTCGTTCCCGTCGAACCCTGGGCGCCGAGGTTGTTGAGCGTGAGCGTCTGGCAATCCGGATCGTGCGCCGCCTGATCGTTCAGGGCCTTCGCTTCCACGCGGAAGGCCGTGCTTGTCGCGACGGCCACGCCGATCTCATACCGGTCGCCCGCCATCGCGCTCGTGGCATTGAGGTTGGCAAGGTCGTCCGTGTACGCGTTCTTCGAATAGAAGTACCGCTCCTGCCGCGCGGCCAGGTCGATCAGTGCCGCCTGTGCATCGACCCGATGCGAGCGGATGACGTACTTCCGGTAGGAAGGGATGGCGACGGCGGCGAGGATGGCCACGATGAGGACCACGATCACCAGCTCGATGAGCGTAAAGCCCCCGGAAGCCCTTTGCTGTTTTCTACCGATCATCATTTGCCTCCCAGTGGCTCGCGCCAGGACGTTTCGCCGCTGGTCACGGGTTTCAGCGTAGCCACATCCTTGCACACGATGGCACCTGTCGACGTCTGCGTGCACGCCGTGATTTTCTTGCTGCCGTTCCGGTCTTCACCGGCGCTGCCCGAATGCAGGCTCGGCGGCGCAGGCAGGCCCTGGCCAAGCGATGTGGTTTCGTTGATGCGCCCACCGGAACCGGTACCGAAGATCGCCGCCCCGGGATCGGCCGTACCCGTCTTGTAGTTGTTGGCCACAAGGTAGGCATTGCCCAGGCCGGTGCAGATCGATGTGCCGGGCACGTAGGTCGTGGTCAGCAGCAATCCGCCGAGCAGCGCCTGCGCGCTTACCACGCGCTCCGAAGGGTTCTGTCCATTGACCTGCAGGTTCCGGTACCAGCCCGCGACGGACGGGCTGTCGAACACCGCCGACAAGGCATCGAATGTGTTCGTATCCTTCGGTACGAGGGTGCTGTCGGTGGGAATGCCGGTGACGGACTTATCGCCGAAGATATTGAAGTTCGTGACGTTGACCAGGTTGCCCATCGTCACCGCCGTCTTCCCCTGCGGGTCGTCCGCCGTGAGAAGCGACGTATCGATGATGCCGAAGATCCGTTGCTGGGCAGCGGTCGTCTTGTCCGCCGTCGTGAAGAGACGCCCCGTGCCGAAGAACGCCATGGGCGCGCCGCGATCGTTCCGGCCCAGCGTGGGGCGGATCGTCACGGGCAGGCCGTCGGGCGCGTCCGTCGCAGTCAGGTCCAGCAGTTTCCCGGTACCCGTCGCCGTGCCCCACTTCGTCGCGTCGGGCTGGCCGTTGATCGCGATCTTCCAGAAGTGCCCGCCGTACTCGTTGGTTCCCCGGTCGTAGACACTGCCGAAATAGATCGCCTCCGCCTTTCCGTCGAGGTTGAAGTCCGACGCGATCAGATCGCCGGCGAAGCTCTTCGTCGCCTTCGTATCGCTGGCACCAAGGTCGATGGTCGTCGGCGACACCACCGGCACCGATGCCGTCAAGTCCTTCATGTTGTAGATCTTGACGCGCAAGTTAGCGCTCGACGCCACGCGCTTCGCGTCGGTCGGACCGGACCCGATGGCCAGGTAGAACTGGTTCGGATCGCCAGTCGGCACGTCGCGGATTACCGCCAAAGCCGGCTGCGACGTCGTGCGCGCGCCCGGGAAACTCAGTTCCGCCAGGACGCGCGGCGGCTTCTCGGGATTGGTGATGTCCATCACCACGTAGGCGGATTCACCTGTAAAGGTATTGGGCGTCTTCGGATCGGTGGAGGTAGGCACACTGATCGTGCCTCCACCGAGGCGGAACGGCACCACGAGCACCGTGCCCCACCCTTCGACGTGGTCGGCATCCTTGGGAAAGGTCTTCACGTCAAACGCGAGTGGGCTGCCGTCCACGTAATAGACATGCTTGTAGTTTGGATCGACCAGCCAGCGCAGATGCGGCAGCAGATTGCCGGGCACGTAGGCCCACACTTCGCCGCCCAGCGGATGTGCCGTACGGGCCACCGTCACCGTACCGGTGGCGTCCGGGGTGTCCTTCGTACAGATGGCATTGGTCGGCTGCGTGGTGAACCGCTGGCAACTGGTGTTGTAGAAACCGCCATTGAAGGCATGAATCATGCCGTCGTTGGCACCGACGTACACCATCTGGCGGCGATTGCGGTACGTGTTGCGGAAGTCCGAATACGACGTGTCGTTGTACAGCAGGTCGTATGCTTCGGCGGGGGCGCTGACGACCAGCGGCGTCGAGTTCACGATATCGCCCAGGCGTGCCACACGCCCGACCAGGCTGGCGTCAGGACCGTAATCCACCGTGCGGTTGCGCAGACCCGTGACTTCCGTACCGCGGATCCAGCTGACGATGTTCTGTGCCTCCGCTGCGTTGTCGGTGTTGAGGAAGCGATAGTTGTTCGCGTTGAACGACGTGCTGCCCGCGCTGTCCCAGGCGAACGGCTGCACCTCGCCCGCATCGACGTTGCCATTCCGGTTCGCATCGATCCACGTGAAGATGTAACGGCCGGAGGCATCACTGAAGGCGGTGGTGTAGTCGCGCTTCAAGTTGGTCTTGAGTTCCGGATCCCACAGGAGATTGCGGGCATTCCAGAGCGAGCGGATGTCGGCCAGTTCGATCGTCGTGCCGGTGCCCGGAACGAAAGTGTCCGGGTCGGTACTGGTGAAGCGGGTCGCCACGGTCTTCTGCCCGCCCGCCTGGTAGATGTACTGGATGACCGGATCGGTGACGTAATCGTCGAGCTGCCCGTTATGGTTGCCGTCCTCGCGCAATAGCCCGAACTGGTCGGTCCAAAGACCGGACAGGGAACCGGACCACGTGGCCCGCTTGCCGGAGTTGTCGGTCCGCTCGGCTTCGTACAACGCCTGGTAGGTCACACCGGTGCCGTTGGCACTCGTCGCCACCGTGGCGGCCGCCGTGCCGGATGCGATCTTGGCGAGGATCTTGCGGAACAGCGCATCGAGGGAGGTCTCGAGCTTGCCCGGGTCCGTCACGAGGAAATAGTTGTCCGGAATGCCGTCCTTGTCCGCATCCCACTTGCTGGTGTCCAGCGGATCGAGGTCGTTGGCGGGCGTATCCGTGCCATCGGCCTTCGACGTATCCAGACGGAACCCGCCCCACTTGGCGGCATAGAGCAGCGGATCCTGCAGCGTACCCGCCGCGCTGCTACCGACCGCGTAGACACCGGTAGTCGCCGGATCGCTGACCGTACAGTTCCGGCAGCCGCCGCTCGCGTTGATCTTCTTGCTAGTGTCGGTACTGTTGAGCGTATTTCCGTTGGCATCGACGATCGTCGGCGACGTCGGATCGGTGTAGTTGAAGTTGTAGATGCCCGAATGGAAGTGGGGGCCGTCCTTGGTGGTGCCCGAGACGATGTAACCGAAGCCCTGGCCATTGTTCGTCGAGGCCGCCACCGGCTTGGTCGTGATCTTTACCGAATCGCTCGTGATGGCGTAGCTGATGATGCCCCACATGTCCTGGTCGTAGTCGCCGCCGGCGAAACTGTCTTCCCAGTCGGCGTAGAAACTGCCGGTGGCGGTTGCCACACCGTTGATCGTGGTGACCCGCTGATCGAGCACCTTGAAGTCGACCAGCGCGCCACCGCCAACGCCCGTGCCCAGGGTCAGGCGGTAGGCTGGAATGATCGTAACGACCTTGCCGCCGCCGCCCGGAACCGAGACGCGAATCTGCGGTGTATTGGTGGCAAGCTGCACACCGAACGTCGTGACCTTCAGCGAGGTGCGATCTTCCACCGGCACGATGGGGTCGCCCGTCTTCGGATCGTTGCCGAGGTCGCGGATACGGTTGATATGCGCTCCGTAAGCCGCACCCGCCATCAGGTAACCGCCCTTCAGCGCCGGACTTTCCGGACAAATGCCCTGCACGCCCGAGAGATCGCTGATCACCTTTGCGGAGCAGAGGTCGACGCCCGTCGTGGTCCCCGGCGCATTACCGACGAACCAGCTCTTGCCGGTGATGCCCTCGCCCGTCGCCACCAGATTGGTCCAGCTACCGACCGACTTCTTCGTGTTGAGGTCGTCGAATCCGGACACCTGGTCGGTATCGTAGGAAAGCGAGCTCGCATTGAAATTGATGACGTTCAGCGCCGCGCAGAAGTTGGCTTCCGTGATCGGGCTGGTCCAGCTGGTGACCGCGGTCAGGCCGAGCGTCGCGTCTTCCGTCGTTCCCGTCGAGGTCGGCACGAAGGAAGGATTGGGCGATTTGCCGCCGGACAGGTAACGCAGCGTTTCGATGTAGCTCTCGGCCATGGGGTTGCCCCACGACGAACAGTTGCCCTCCGCCACGAGGCCGTTCTTGCCTGCCTGTGTCGAGTCGGAGGTGATACCTACCTGCTGATAGGTACAACCGTTGCCGTTGCCGTAGTTGTTGCCCGAACCGTATTGGTATCCGTAAATGCGCAAGGCATTGATGTTCGAAATGATGCCCTTGGCGTCCGTCGTCGTCTTGAAGACGCCGGTAGCCGCGTCGATTTCGTTGTCGATGAAGTCGCCGGAGTTCTTGTCGGGGCCGGGAAGGGCCGCGCGCACCACGCCGCCCGACGCATTCTTGTCGAAGCTGGGCGTGACGAGGCCGAACTTGATGTTGCCCGACTCCCCATATTTCTGCAGGAGGCCGACGGGCTTGTAGATCGGGCTGGTCGCCTGGTCGTTCGGGTACTTCTTGCAGTTCTCATTACCAATCAGGCCAGCCACGCAGACCTGGACGCGCACATTGAGCTCGGCCCAGTCGGTACCGCTGGTGCCGTTCGCTTGTCTGGGATTCTCGGCGGACGCGCCGAGGCCGGAAAAGGCGGCCCGGTTGCCGTTGCTCAGGAATCCGTCGTCGAAGCCGCTCTGCGAATTTGATTTGTTCTCAGCCCATTGGCACTGAAGACTCTCGTTCGAGCCCCATAGCGACATATCGCCCGTCTGCATACGAAGCCGCGGCGCAGCGTCGTCCCCCTGCGACATATTGTTCTTGCTGCCCTGCGGCGTCGTATTACAGAAACTGATACCCGTCCGGGTCAGATTGGTCATGTTCCATGTACTGATTCCCACGAGCGTCGCCATGCAGGTCGACACGCTATTGCAAGCTGACGTACCGACTTTCGTACCGCTGAACATTCCTGCCTGCACGCGAAGCTCCACCCTGTTCGTGGCTGCCTTCTGGATGTAGGTCTTGTCGGCATTACTCGTGTTCCCGTTACTGTCGACATGTGCGTCATTGTAGAAGCGCACGGGAGCATCGAGGATCAGGGTGCCGTTGGAGTCGCTGGTCGAGATTCGGATCTGGTCGCCCTGTTGAATCTTCAGGGTACCGTCCAAACCCATAAAGCGGAGAAGGGTGTACGACGTATTGTTCTCACCAAGCGTCGTGGTACTGCTGTAGACGTAGTTCGAACTCTTGGTCAACGTCTGCGTCGGACGGGTGATCGAGGGGCTGTAAGGCGTGAGCTTGGCGATATCCGTGCCGTTGTAGAACTTGGAGAACGAGTGGGCATCCATCGGCAGATGCGCGCGCTCGAGCACCGTGGTATCGCTGGTATCGGTGGAGCGAAGGCCGCCGTAGAGAATCTTGCGCACCTCGTCCATGCGGGTCATGGTGACCCAGTTCAGGAAGTTGCCCGACCACTGGCTCGTGCAGTAATGATTCGTGGTGATGCTCTTCGGCACGAACATGTTGTTCGAGTACGCGTAGCACTTCGTCGAGTCGAAATAGCCGGCATACGTCAGACTATTGTTGTACGTGGTGTCGAGCGCACCGTCGCCGTTGAGGTCGGAGAAGTCGTTGTACGCCTTGTAGAACAACTGGTGGTCGCGCGACAGGTTCAGCATGACCAGCGGCGCCGCCCCGGCGACGCCGAGCGGCGGGTCGACGGCATAGGCGCTCGCCTGTTGCAGCGAGCTCGAGATGGCCGTGGCGCTCGCCATCGGGGCCGTGCCGAAGCCAGCACCCAGGAACGCGACGAGTGCGCCGAGCAGGAATCCGTGGCGGTTCAAGCGGAAGGTGATCATCGGGCTGTCCTGGACGCGATCAGTTGCGGATCGTCTGCTGGTATTGCGTATGCGTCGTCGCCGCGCCATTACCCGGCGCGGTGGCGACGCTCTTCACTTCGAAATACATCTCGGCACCGCCCGCGGCAGCGCCGATGCCCAAACCGCGGTAACCCGCTGCCTGCGCACCACCCGCGCCTTCCTTCATCACGGTGCCGTCGGGAACCACCGCCACCTTCGCGTCCACGTCCGCGCTGCAGGACTCGCTAGACGTGTCGCATATGCCGATCACCATGTCGGGATGCCAGGTGCTGGCGTCGTACAGGGTTTCCTTCGGCAGATCGCCGCAAGCTGGCTGGAGCGTGCCGAAGAAGAGCGACGCCTTGCCCGAACAGTCGTTCTGCAGCGAGGCCTTCACCTTGGTGAGCATGCCCGCGGGAATATCGGACGAATAGGTGAATTCGGAATCCGGCACGTCGCCGTTGAACGACGACGGCCAGCCGCGCGCGAACACGTGTTCGTCGAACAGCGTGATCGGCACGGCCCGAAGGGCTTCGGAAGCTTCGAACGCCGCTTCATGCCGTGCGGAATTCGTGACCATGCGCATTTCCACCAGTGTGCCCTTCATGGCCATGACGGCCACGATGGAAAGCACCAGGAGGAAGATAAGCCCGATGAAGAGCGCGATGCCGCGCTGCGCGGCGGGTGCGGAATAGGTACGCATGGTCATCCTCTTACCCGGTTACGCAACAGCACGACCTGGGAGTTCAAGGTTCGTGTGTATTGCTGAGGGTTGTCGCCGTACGTGCCTGCCGGCTGGTCCTTGCAGAGATTGGTGTCCGTGGTATCCGGATACGTCACCGCTCCGTCTTTTGCGATGGTGTACGCGCAATGCGGCGAGACGACGAACGTGTCGCCATGGGGAACGCGGGTATCGCGCGTGGTCGACCTGGCCACGAAGCTGGCGCGGACCTGCGTCACCGTCGGCCACTGGGTGTCGGAGGCCTTGGCGAACGGCACCGGCTGGAGATGTTCCTCGTCCGGCCCGGCTAACCAGGAATATTCGAACGAAAGCTGCTCGATCCCGTCGACGACCACCTCGGAAAGCGGCGCGCCGGTGGCATCCAGGCGCATGCGTACCAGGGAAGGCGACGGTGTGCCGCCGTCGTCGCTCGCATCGCAGATACCGTTGGCACCCGGATCGGCACACGGTCGGAGGTAGTACATTTCGAGCTGGAACGGATAGACATACCGGCCCGTGGCCGTCGTCAACGTGGACTTGGGCACCGCGTCGTCGCGGCGGAAGAGCGCGGCCTGCTGGCCCACGCCCGACACCACGAAGATGCTCGTCTGGTTGGGCACCACGTTAGGGTCGGTGGAATCGAACGCCGGTGTGTCCGGACCCTTGTTGGGGTCGTAGCCCGTGGTATCGGCATATCTGACGACCACGACGTCGGAGCCTTTCACATAGTTGGCATCGTCGACGCAATCGGCGATGGGGAACGTATCGCCCCCGTCGTAGCCGAAGATTCCGTTCTGCTTCCCGGGCCCCACATTCAGCACCCACGCCGCGTCGCAGCCGGCGCCGCCGATGCCTGTCAGGTGGGTGGTGGGAGCGATGACGTTCGGCTTCACACCACCCCAGAAATCCGCCATGCGTAGGGACCAGGCCAGGCGCGACGCAGCGAACCGCACATTCTCCTGGTTGAAATTGTTGCTCTGCTGGAGCGTGAACGCCTGCCGATTCGCCATGAGCACGCTGATGAGCCCGGCGACGACGATCAGGCCGATCACCAGGGAAACCATGAGTTCAACCAGCGAGAAGCCGCGGTTGGACCGACCGGAAAGCGGCATTCGATCGCTCCTCATTGCAGGTAGCTGAAGCTGTAAGTCTGGGTAGCGTCGCTGCTTTCGTCGTCGGCAACACCCGCCCAGGACACCTTGATGATGAGCGTCCCGAGGTTCGCGTCGCGCGTGACGGTCGCCACGCTATGGCCTGCGGCGGGTGCCGGCAGGCTCTTCGCCAGCGCACGCTGCCAACAGGCCAGGTCTCGCTTGGCGACCGCCGTCGGCGTGTCCAGGGTCGTGGACGCGCAGTCGGCATCGGTGTACGTGGTCGTGCCGTCGTAGAGATAGGCGCTGTCGCCGGAAGTGGGGATCGCTCCCTTGGGGTTCGCCCGCATCGACTCCGCGAGGCTGCGCGCGAGGATGATCGCGCTGGTCCGGGAGCCGGATTCCTTGGTGAACTGCGCGCCGCGCATCTGCAGCATCGCAATGCCCAGCAGCCCGATGCTGAACACCAGGACCGCGACCATGACTTCGATGAGCGAGACGCCGTCAACGCGCCCGCGCGATATCCGATGAATCACCCTGAACCCCCGTCGCCGGACCCTATCCGGCACGCTGGAGCATCGGCCCGAACGCCGGCCCGGGCAAGTCTAAGCCGACTAGCGGTCAGAAAACGCCGACGGGCGGCATCCACTTGCCCACTACCCGGAATTCACGGTCTCCGTTGCTCCATGGTCCCGTCCCCCATATGCAGGAGGCTTCACCATGACCCACGACCGCCAGGACGTAAAACACCCCGACCACGGCCAGCCGAAGCACAAGGAAAGCGAGATCGAGAAGAAGGAGCGTAAGCAGCACGCCGACGAGAACCAGGACCACGCGCTGGAGGAGACCTTCCCGGCCAGCGATCCGGTATCGCCCTTCGTCCCGGCGAAAGCGCCAGACTGAACCGGGCTCGACCGACACGACGCCACGTGCCTCACGGACACGTCGGCGTCGCCTCCGTATAACGGAGCGGTCACGAAATCGCGCGGAGAATAAGCGGACTGAATTGGGAGATCGTCCGTGCTCGCGCAGTATGTTTTCAGTTCCACCGAGGCCGCGTTTCGCATCGTTCGCCACGGCCATCGCTGGAGGGCCCTTCGCGACGAACTCGAGGTCGGCCGGTACGATATTCCGGAAGACGCCATTCGCGATCTTCGCGAACGCTACGCGTCCGCCCGCCTGCCGCGACGCCTTGGCGACTGGCGCTTCATTCCAGACGCCCCGCTCCGCCACCTGTCGCCACCCACCGCCGCTGCGATGGCGCGCCTGGCGGCCGCCTAGCGGTTTCGGACTCGAAATACCGTCCCGGAGTGGTTGGCCCGCCGCAGGATCGCGACGCCGGCTATCGGCTCCCGCCTCCTGCCCCGCCTTGCCCATCCGCGTTCCACTCGCGCGCCAGCAGCGCGAACACCAGGTCGTCCGTCCATTCCCCGCGCATCAGGTAGCTCTCCACATGGTGCGCTTCCTGCCGGAAACCCAACGAGCGCAGCAGCGCGACGCTGGCGACATTGCGGGGGTCCACGGAACCCACGACGCGCCGATACCCCCACGCGCCGAAAGCGAGGTCGATCATCGCGGCCATGGCCTCCCGCGCATAGCCTCGCCCCTGCCTATCCGGCCTCAACGTAACGCCGAACTCGATGGCATCGAGGTGGCTGCCGGGAAAGTGGATGCCGAGGTCGCCGATCAGTTCCCGCGTTTCGGGCTCGCGGATGGCGAGCTGGAACCAGCTGCCGGGCTCTGCGAACGCCTGCGCGGATTGCCTGTCGATGAAGGATTCGGCTTCGACCGGATCGACCGGCTTCCAACCCTGGAAGCGCGCCACGGCGGCGTCGCCCCGGTAGGTGAAAAGAGTGGCGGCGTCGGCGGGCACGAGCCTGTCGAGGCACAGCCGTGGTGTGGCGATGGCGGTGAATGCGGGAGTATCCATTTCAGTATCCTCGGCGCAATCCATCTTTCCCTCAAGCCCGGAGTTGCCCCTTGAGTACAGTCACCGGCGGCTGCCGCTGCGGACAGGTCAGGTATACGCTTTCCACGGACACGCCTCCGCCCAGTTACGCGTGTCATTGCCTGGATTGCCAGACATGGACGGGCGTGGCCTTCAGCCAGAGCTGCATCCTGCCCGCCGATGCGCTGACGATCACGGGCGAGCTCGTCGTCTACGAACTGGAGGGCACGTCGGGCCGCGTGTCGCGGCAACGCATCTGCCCCACCTGCCACACCCGGGTCTACAACACGAACAGCGGCCACGGCTTCGCGGTGCTCCGTGCCGGCACGCTAGACCGCAGCCATGAGCTCGATTGCGTCGCCCACATGTGGACGCGCCGCAAGCAGGCCTGGCTCGTCATTCCTCCCGGGATACCCACATGGCACGAAGCGCCGGCCATGAACGAACTCGCGGCAGCGCTGGGCCTCGCGTAGCGGACACAAAAAAACCCGCGTGAGCGGGTTTTTCTGCTTCCTCCGGGACCGCGCGCCGGCAGTTCGGGAGGGGAAATCGATGGTGCCGGAAACGGGGTCCGACGAGACCCTATAGCTGCTGGGCACCAAGAAGTGGATTATACTGAGCTGAAACGCATTCACAACCCTACGCACAATTTTCGCAGCTTGTTCTGGCCATCCAGATCGAGAAAAAGACACCCGAAGGGTGCCTTCTCGTTCCGGTTTACGCCCAGAGAGGGAGGCGGACACCAGCTAGCCGAAGCTAAGCTCGAGCCGAATACGACGCCGTTTGCGCTGCGGTCCGACCAAACAGGCTTCGAAGCATAAAGGCTCATAGGACGCCTTTTTTCTGTCTGCCTCTGTGACCCATGAAATGCCGAGAGCCTGAGCCAAGCGATGGCCGCTCAGGTCAGTGCGCGCCATCCCACACACTTTAGGGCGGATGTCGGAGGCCTGCTGCGAGAGGAGGTATGTAAACTCCGTTCTCCGCAAGAAGGGCCAGCGACTGAGCGACTTTAGTCCCGCACGTTGCAAGATAATTTAACTTGTTACCGGTAGTTACCTCGCGGCTCATTGATCCTGTCTTGTTGGTAGAGCTAGGATGAGGCCAACGGTTTTCAAGGGGCCGAATGGCCCCAGTTCGGGGACAATCATGCGAGTTTTCATCAGTTGGTCTGGCGACCGGTCGCGACAGGTTGCGGATCTGCTAAAGGGTTGGCTCAAGACAGTGATCCAGGCGTCAAAGCCGTGGGTATCCACCGGCATCGACCGCGGCGCCCTTTGGGCTGGAGAGATCGGTAGCGTCCTAGGCGAGACCAACGTCGGAATCCTTTGCATTACAACTGAGAACGTCAATGCGCCGTGGCTTCTGTTTGAGGCCGGCGCCCTTGCCAAAGGGCTTCCGCAGTCCCGGGTGATCCCGCTTCTCATCGATATGAGCGCCTCAGACCTAAGAATGCCGCTGAGCCAGTTCAACGCTACGGGACGCGATTTCGAGGGGATGCGACAGCTTGCTCATACTGTGAATCTCGCGACGAGCGAGCCATTGGACGGCGCAATAGTAGACGCCTCCGTGGAGGCGCACTGGGTCAGTTTCGAAACGAAACTACAGCAGATAATAGAGACCACAAATGCCCCAGTTCCCACCGCGCCACGCACCGACGGGGATAAACTCGACGAAGTTCTCGGCTTGGTCCACGGACTGTCCTCCCGAATCCAGAAGCTGGAAGTTAGTCGTTCGGAACCGTCGGTTGATCCGACAATCGTGGAATATCTTGCAGCGATGAACAAGCGGCGCATTGGATCTTCGTTGGCAGACCTGATCTCTACAACGAATGTTGGGACAGTTAGCGCAAAGTCGTTGAAGCGAGGTCTCTTGGGAGCCTCCATCGCCGAGGTTGATGACGAATCGCCGAAGTAATCTACTGCGAAAACGCCTGACTGTTAATCGATACTCGTTGACTCTAGCCCAACTTCGGGCATTAGGCACTTAAAACGGCCTGCAACGGTGGAGGCCCTTTATTTTTCGTCATGTGTAAATTGATGAAAAAAAAGCCAGCCCTGAGCAGGCGCCGCTTGCGAGCGGCGATAACAAGCGGCCAGAAAATTGCCACATAGCCACCTGGACCTCGCCTCCTGTAGTAATTTCATTTGCGGCCTCCCCACACTGGATGTTCTACATCATCAATCACCGCACAGGCGACGCCCACCGTGGCACGTGAGAACAGCCGCGTAGCCGTGGCCGTAGTGCTGCCGAAGGTGAGAGGGCAGCGCACGACATAGCCACATCCTTTAGAAGTACCGACAGCGCGTAGGCGCTTCCAGAGATTTGCACCGTGATGAATGCGGCCGTGCGGCCCCGCAATGACTGTTTTTAGAGGCTCTTTCACCTACGGATCGAGCGCCTCACGGATGCATCGCATTCAATTCGGAGACAAATGTAACAACGCCATACACTGCCCCGATGACCGCCATAATTATGGGCACCACCCTCCAAAGGCCGGGTAAAGTCATGTAGAGAAACAAGCTCAATATCTCGTCGGCAGCTACAACGTAACGACCAGCCACCGCCGCATTACTCGCGTGGTGCAGCATCAGGAATTGATCACAAACCGCCTGATCTGCCGCAGGTATACCTGTTGCCTCCGCTTTGGGCACCGTGACCGGCGGAGCATCGGCAGGCGCCGACTTGTCGAAGCATTTCAGCGGTCTCGGCATTTGTTTCGCCCCCTCTTGGTCCCTTTGGATATCGGCATGGCCGCCGGTTCCTTGAGCCCGGCAACCGACTTGCTCACCCACATCAATCTGACCATCGCACCAAGCGACAGTCATGTACCGAGGTCATCCATTGCGCGCAACTGGCGGCAACCCTGAGCTCGAACTTGGAGCGAAGCCCGATTTCATCCCCCTGCCAGGGGAGGGGCCGCTCAGCTCAATGAGTAGCGGGGCAACGATCTACGATTCGAGTTTAGAATTGAATAGAAGCCAGGGTCGATATCGAAATCCAAGTATTGATCGATGCGCTCATCACTCTTCTCGCGACAAGCAATATGCCGCGTAGCTCAATCGCGTGGCTGCAACGGAATGAAAGCCCTGAACGTCTTGTCCGATTCGAATGTAATACCACCACCACCGTACTTGTAATCTTCCACGTGGCGCCTTAGGTCTTCTGTATCGGACTCAAAAAGCGTGAAACGATACCGCTTTGTAACGGACGATGCCGCAGGTATACACGTCACTATCAGGTCCAGCTCGTACTCGCCCGGGGTCCATACAAATTGCTGTTCGAAGAGGTCAAGAAAAAACTGCACATTGTTCGGGTCAGCCACGACCAAGTTCTTATCGTCGATTGGTCTAGCTTTCAATTTCTGTTCGATGTCGGCCTGAAGGACTGAAAGCGCTTTCCGAAAATCTTTATCTGCTTGACGGCTCAGCACATTATGGATCGCAACAACGTGTGCCCAGCGCCCCTTAGCCTTTAAACGAAAGGGGACAAAGAGCAATGAGTTCTGATCTGCTTGTCTCTCAAAGTATCCTTGTGCATCTAAATCGACGAGCTGAGCACCGTCCCTTCTCAGGACTGCGTGCATATGATCAATTTGCACCTCTCTACCGCCGCGATGGGAGATGGCCACGAAAGTCATTAGATTCGGATTTCCCACTTTGTGGGTAATGGCAACAATCTTATGAACGAAAACATCAAGGCTCCCACGCCTAAACAACGTGACCAACGGCGGTAACTGGGAAAGAACAAGCGCGAGAGTCGCGACGACGACGGCCCAAAACGACCAATCGAGATATACCGGATGACCCGCAACAGGGGTCGGATCTAAGATAAGCCTCATTGACGCTTCCCCTTCCTCATGCGCCGATATTACGTCCTTCGTCGGTGCAAGTTCACCACATCACGACAGCCTTTGGTGTGTCGAAGCCCAACCCATGCCTGCGTCATTTTTTGGGGTTTAGGCATGTTATTGGAGGTGGTTGTAGGCCGCGCGCTCCAACCATTTCACAGTGCGGCGGATGCCGCTCGATCTAGTCGCCATTGAACCCCTCCTCGTTGAGGAGGGGTGACACTATCGAGTGGAATCCGCGGCGACCTGCGCGAGCAGAGCGCTGACGATCGCGTTCCTTTTACGCCTCCTGGAGCGCCACCTCTGGATTGTGGCCAATATCCAGCAGGTTTGCCTTGCCGGCGACACGGTAGCGTTTCGGGCGCGGTTTCAGGGAGCGAATGCGGACGGCGGTCAGCGCGGGCACGTGAGTACAGAATCCCGGCGAGGACGATTTCGCGGACTGTACTCACATCGGTACTCACACACTGAGATGGATGCGGGTGGACGGCCTTGTACGTCTGGGCACAAAAAAACCAGCATTTCCGCTGGTTTAGTTGCTGCCTGTGGACTCGTGTGGACGCCCTTGGACTAGTTCGTGGTGCCGGAAATAGGAATCGAACCTACGACCTCATCATTACGAATGACGCGCTCTACCAACTGAGCTATTCCGGCGAGAAGCGGAATTCTAGGGGACCAGGCGGCGGTGCGCAAGAAGGGGGCGCCGCCGATCCGGCGGGCACGTCCCCAGGCAGCGCGGCGCGCGCGCCATGGCGGCGGAAGATCTTCCAAGCCGCCCCGCCGCCCCCGACGCGATCATCGCCCGCGCACAGACGGATCGATCATCGATAGCCGACACCTATCGACTCAGTCGTGAGAATGAATTTCCCAAATCGGCGGCCCGCGCTTACCGTTCCGTCACCCGCGCATCCGCGCCCTCTTCCCCTGCAAGGTACGAGCATGAGCAAGCTGACCACCGCCTTCGGCGCTCCCGTCGTCGACGACAACAACACCATGACCGCGGGACCGCGTGGGCCCGCCCTCCTCCAGGACGTGTGGTTCCTGGAGAAGCTTGCCCACTTCGACCGCGAGGTGATTCCCGAGCGGCGCATGCATGCCAAGGGCGCGGGTGCGTTCGGCACATTCACCGTTACCCACGACATTACCCGCTACACGCGCGCGAAGATCTTCTCCGAGGTGGGCAAGCGCACCGAGATGATGGCGCGCTTTTCCACGGTGGCGGGAGAGCGCGGCGCCGCTGACGCGGAGCGCGACATCCGCGGCTTCGCGCTGAAGTTCTATACCGAGGAAGGCAACTGGGACCTCGTCGGCAACAACACGCCGGTGTTCTTCATCCGCGATCCGCTCAAGTTCCCGGACCTCAACCACGCCATCAAGCGCGACCCGCGCACGGGCCTGCGCAGCGCCAACAACAACTGGGACTATTGGACCCTGCTGCCCGAGGCACTGCACCAGGTCACCATCGTGATGAGCGAGCGCGGCGTGCCGAAGAGCTACCGGCACATGCATGGCTTCGGCAGCCATACGTACAGCTTCATCAACGCCAACAACGAGCGTTTCTGGGTCAAGTTCACGCTGAAGACGCAGCAAGGCATCCAGAACCTCACCGACGACGAGGCGGCCGCCGTGGTGGCGCACGATCGCGAGAGCCATCACCGCGACCTGTACGAGGCCATCGAACGCAACGAGTTCCCACGCTGGACGATGTACATCCAGGTGATGCCGGAGGCCGAAGCCGCGAACACGCCCTACAACCCGTTCGACCTCACGAAGGTGTGGCCGCACGCCGACTACCCGCTGATCGAAGTGGGCGTGATGGAGCTCAACCGCAATCCTGAGAACTATTTCCAGGACATCGAGCAGGCGGCGTTCGCGCCGGCCATTATCGTGCCGGGCATCGGCTTCTCGCCCGACAAGATGCTCCAGGGCCGGCTGTTCTCCTACGGCGACACGCAGCGCTACCGGCTCGGTGTGAACTACGCGCAGATCCCCGTCAACGCGGCGCGCTGCCCCGTCCACGCCTATCACCGCGACGGCGCGATGCGCGTCGACGGCAACGGCGGCGGGTCCACCAGCTACGAGCCGAACAGCTATGGCGCACTCCAGGCGCAGCCGGATTACTCGGAGCCACCGCTGGACCTCGGCGAAGCCGTGGCGAAGCGTTGGAACCACCGCGAGGACACGGATTATTTCTCGCAGCCGCGCAAGCTCTTCGAAATGATGACGCCGGCCCAGCGCGAGGCTCTGTTCGGCAACACGGCAAGGGCGATCAAGGGCGCGTCCGAGCAGGTGGTGCAGCGGCACATCGCCAACTGCACGGCCTGCCATCCGGACTACGGCCGCGGCGTGGCCGAAGCGATCGCGAAGCTGGGCTGATCGAGGGCAGGCGCATGCATCGCGTGCGCCTGCAATAGATGGAGCGGCGTCCCGTGGACGCCGCTTAGAAGATGCGGGCCGGCTTCAGCCGGCCATCCGCAGTTCCTTGGGAAGCGCGAAGGTGATGTTCTCGGCCTCGCCGTCCAGTTCGCGGACGATGCCGGAACCCCAGGACTGCAGGCGGGCGATGACTTCCTGCACCAGCTTCTCGGGTGCCGAGGCTCCCGCGGTGACGCCGATGCGTGACTTGCCTTCGAGCCAGCTGCGCTCGATGTGCTCGGCGCCGTCGATGAGGTAGGACGTGACACCCTGCTTCTCGGCCAGTTCCTTCAGGCGGTTCGAGTTCGAGCTGTTCACCGAGCCGACGACGAGCACCAGGTCCACGGCGTCGGCCAGGCGGCGCACGGCGTCCTGGCGGTTCTGCGTGGCGTAGCAGATGTCGTCCTTGCGCGGGCCCTCGATGGTGGCGAACTTCGCGCGCAGCGCGCCGATGATGGCGATGGTGTCGTCCACCGACAGCGTGGTCTGGGTGACGAAGGCCAGCTTGTCCGGCTGCTTCGGCTGCAGGGCCTCGACGTCTTCCACCGATTCCACGAGGTAGATGCTGCCGCTGTTGCCGGGGTTCCACTGCCCCATCGTGCCTTCCACTTCCGGATGGCCGGCGTGGCCGATCAGCACCACGTCGTGGCCGGCGCGACCGAGGCGCGCGACTTCCATGTGTACCTTCGTCACCAGCGGGCAGGTGGCGTCGAACACGTTGAGTCGGCGGCGGTCGGCTTCTTCGCGCACGGCCTTCGGCACGCCATGCGCGCTGAAGATCACCGTGGCGCCGTCCGGCACTTCGTGCAGTTCCTCGACGAACACCGCGCCGTCGGCACGCAGGCGCTCCACGACATAGCGGTTATGCACCACTTCGTGGCGCACATAGATGGGCGCGCCATAGGATTCCAGGGCACGCTCGACGATGGCGATGGCGCGATCGACGCCGGCGCAGAATCCGCGGGGATTGGCGAGGATGATGTCCAAGGGAACCTCGGGGCCCTGAGGGGCCGTGATAGCGGGCTTGAGCGCTGGTGGGCGCATGAACGAGACGATTATCGCACGAGCCGCTGACCGGGACCTGTGTAGGAGCCGCCATGGCGGCGAGGAAACCTCGCGAACCGTGGCAAGTCTCCCCTCGCCGCCATGGCGGCTCCTACAGGGGCGGCGGTCAGGGTGTCGCGGGTTTCTGGCCGCCGAACATGCTGAACACGATCAACGCCACGGCACCCACGCTGATGGCCGAATCGGCGACGTTGAAGACCGGGAAGGGATAGCTGCCCAGGAACACCTGGATGAAGTCGGTGACCTTGGCGGCGTGCAGCCGGTCGATGACGTTGCCCAGGGCCCCGCCAAGGATAAGCGCCAGCGGCGCGGCCGTGCGCCAGTCGCCTCGCGGGGTGCGCGAGAGCCACACGCCCAGGGTGGCACTCACACCCGCGGCCAGCAGCACGAAGAACCACCGCTGCCAGCCGGCGCTGTCGGCAAGGAAACTGAACGCCGCACCGGTGTTGAAGGTGAGCGTCCAGTTGAGGATGCCCGGGATCACCGGATGCGGCGTCTCCGCCGGCTGCAGCGCCGTGAGTGCCCACCACTTGGTCAGCTGGTCGAGCACGATCATGGCGGCGGCAAGCCAGAGCCAGGAGAGGGCGTTCGGTTTCGGGCGTGCGGTCATTCGGTAAGCCATTCGTGACGGAAGCCCGCGCCGTGAACGGCGCGGGGTGCTGCGGATATCGGCCCGCTAGAAGTAGCGACGGTCCTCGCCCTGCCCCGTCACGTTTTCCACGCAGCGGCCGCAGATCTCGGGATGCGCCGGGTCGATACCGACATCGGGACGATGGTGCCAGCAACGGATGCACTTCACCGCGTCGCTCACCGCCGCGGACACGTAAACCTCCGCCCCGTCGAGTTCCACGCGTTCCGCCGTGGCCGGACGGCCCTCCAGCGGCGCGAGCGTCACGTCGGACGTGATGAAGAAGAAGCGCAATTCCGAAGCGGATTCGGCCAGGGCAGCCTGCGTGGCGGTGTCGGCATGGATGGTGAGCGTGGCATCGAGCGACGCACCGATCTGGCCCGCCTTGCGCATGCCTTCGAGCACGCGCGACGCCGTCTCGCGAATGGCGAGCAGCGTCGCCCACCAGGCGCGCGTATCGCCGTCCTGGCGCACGTCCAGGCCTTCGTAGAAGGTCTCGAACAGCACCGATTCGTCGCGCGTGCCCGGCATGGCCGCCCAGGCTTCCTCGGCGGTGAAGCTGACGATGGGCGCCAGCCAGCGCAGCAGACCCTCGAGGATGCGGTACATCGCGCTCTGCGCGCTACGCCGGCCGAGGCTGTCGGTCGGCATCGTGTAGAGCCGGTCCTTCGTGATGTCGAGGTACAACGCGCCGAGTTCGTTCGTGCAGAAGTTCTGCACGCGCTGCACGATCTCGGGGAAGTCGTAACGCTCATACGCCGCGACGATGGCGGCCTGCACATCGGCGGCCTGCTGCACGGCCCAGCGGTCGAGGTCGAGGCAGGCGTCGGTGGCGAGCAGGTGCCTGTCCGGATCGAAGCCGTCGAGGTTGCCGAGCAGGAAGCGCGTGGTGTTGCGGATGCGCCGGTACGTATCCGCCACACGCTTCAGGATTTCGTCCGAGAGCGACATCTCGTTGCGGTAGTCGGTGGAGCAGATCCACAGGCGCAGGATGTCCGCGCCGAGGGTCTTCATGATGTCCTGCGGCTCGATACCGTTGCCCAGCGACTTGGACATCTTGCGGCCCTGCGCGTCCACCGTGAAGCCGTGGGTCAGCACGTGGTCGTAAGGCGCGCGGCCGTGGATGGCCGCCGACGTGAGCAACGAGGACTGGAACCAGCCGCGATGCTGGTCCGAGCCTTCCAGGTACATCACCTTGTATTCGCTGGCGTCGCCAGCCTGCAGCTCGGGACGCGCTCCCACTACCGCGAAATGGCTCACGCCGGAGTCGAACCAGACGTCGAGCACGTCGGTCACCTTCTCGTACCGGTCGGCATCGTCGCCGAGCAGTTCGCGCGGATCGAGGGTGAACCAGCAGTCGATCCCTTCCAGGGCGACCTTCTTGGCCACCTTTTCCATCAGCTGGACGCTGTCCGGATGCGGTTCGTGCGTGTCCTTGTCGATGAACAGCGTGATCGGCACGCCCCAGGTGCGCTGGCGCGAGATGCACCAGTCCGGGCGGCCTTCGACCATGCCGGCGATGCGCTCTTCGCCCCAGCCGGGCACCCAGCGCACGGCCTTGATGGAAGTGAGCGCGGTGCGGCGCAGGTCGGCCTGCTCCATGCCGATGAACCACTGCGGCGTGGCGCGGAAGATCACCGGCGTCTTGTGCCGCCAGCAATGCGGATAGCTGTGCGTGAGCTTCGCCGACGCCAAAAGCACGCCGCGATCGCGCAGCAGGTCGACGATCTGGTCGTTGGCTTTCCAGATGTGCACGCCGGCGAAGGACACATCGCCGGCAAGCGGCAGGTCGGCGCGGTACACGCCGCGGCCGTCCACGTAATTCAGCGTGCCAATGCCGTAGTTCTGGCCCACGACGAAGTCCTCCGCGCCGTGGTCGGGCGCGGTATGCACGGCACCCGTGCCGTCCTCGTCCGACACGTGATCGCCGAGGATGATGGGCACGTGCTTGTCGTAGAACGGATGACGCAACGGCTGGTTCTCGAGCACGGCGCCCTGCACGCGGCCGAGCACGTTCACCGTGTCCACGCCGTAGCGTGCGAGTGCCTTCTCCGCGAGCGCGGCGGCAATCACCAGCAGCAGCGGCTTGCCGTTGCGCGACGGACCTTCGACGAGGACGTATTCGATCTCGCCACCGAGCGACACCGCCTGGCTGGACGGCAGCGTCCACGGCGTGGTGGTCCAGATGGGTACGGCGATGGACGCGTCGCCGGCGGCAATGCCGAACAGCGCGCCGAAGGACACCGGATCGACGGCGTCATATGCCACGTCGATGGCCGGCGAGGTCTTGTCGGCGTATTCGATTTCCGCCTCGGCGAGCGCCGAGCCGCAGTCGAAGCACCAGTACACGGGCTTGGCGCCGCGCACCACATGGCCGTTCGCCACGATGCGCGCCAGCGCGCGGATCATGTCCGCTTCATAGGTGAAGTCGAGCGTGCGGTAGGGCTTTTCCCAGTCGCCGAGCACGCCCAGGCGCTTGAAGTCCACGCGCTGCAGGTCGATCTGCGCCATGGCGTACTCGCGGCACTTCTGCCGGAATTCAGCGGCGTTGAGCTTGTCGCCCGCCTTGCCGAACTTCTTCTCGATGGCGATCTCGATGGGCAGCCCGTGGCAGTCCCAGCCCGGCACGTAAGGTGCCCGATAGCCTGCCATCAGCTTCGACTTCACCACCACGTCCTTCAGCACCTTGTTCACGGCGTGACCGAGGTGGATCGCGCCATTCGCGTACGGCGGGCCGTCGTGCAGCACGAAGACCTTGTCGCGCCCGGCGGTGCGTTCCTGGATCTGCGCATAGCGGCCCACGCGCTCCCACGAGGCCAGCCAGCCCGGCTCGCGCTTGGGCAGGTCGCCACGCATCGGGAAATCCGTCTGCGGCAGGTTGATGGTGTTCTTGTAGTCCTGGGTCATCGCGGGGAACCGTGGGATTTATGGGGCTTCGACAAGTATGGGGTTCATCCCAAGGGCCTGCCGGGCGGCGATCTCGTCCTGGCGCATCTGCGCGGTCAGGGCGTCGAGGCCGTCGAATTTTTCTTCGTCGCGCAGCTTCCGCACGAACTCCACGCCGATGCGCTGGCCGTAGAGGTCGCCGGAGAAATCGAACAGGTGTGCTTCCAGCAGCGGCTCGCGCACCTCGTTCACCGTGGGGCGGAAGCCGAGGCTGGCCACGCCCGGCCAGCTGCACGGACCGTCGCCGATGCCGATCCGCACTGCGAAGATACCGAGGATCGGGCTGATGCGGTCGCCGAGGTGCACGTTGGCCGTGGGGTAGCCGAGCGTGCGGCCGAGCTGCTTGCCGCGCTCGACGTGGCCATCGATGACGAAGGGCCGGCCCAGCAGCCGCGTGGCACCGGCGAAGTCGCCTTCGGCCAGCAGCGTGCGCACGCGGGACGAGGACACGCGCTCGCCGTCGACGATCACCGGCGGCACCGCGTGGGCGGTGAAGCCCAGTTCGGCGCCCATCGCCTGCAGGAGGGCGAAATCGCCGCCGCGGCGGTGGCCGAAGCGGAAATCCTCGCCTACCCATACCTCACGGGCAGCCATGCGGCCGACGATGACCTTGCGCACGAAGTCTTCCGCGGACATCTCGGTTAACGCGCGATCGAAGCGCAAGGACAACAGCTCGCGGATGCCCGCCGCCGTCATGCCCTCGGCCTTCTCGCGCATGCCGGACAGCCGCGGCACCGGCTCTTTCGAGAAGTAAGCGCGGGGAAGCGGATCGAAGGTGATCACGGCGGGCACCAGGCCGGCGGCCTCGGCACGGCGGCGCACCTCGGAGAGGATCGCCTGGTGTCCGAGGTGCAACCCGTCGAACGCGCCGATGGCGACGATGCTGCCACCGGGCGTGAGGCAGGGCCCGTCGACGTCGCGATGAAGTCGCAGCGTCATGCCGGGGCACCCTGGAATCGATGCGGAATGAAAGCCATCGGGCCAGTATAGCGGCCCCCGTGCCCGCTGCGGACCGTCAGTGGGCGCGCAGGTCGCGCAGGCGGAAACCGAGTGCGAACAAGGTGGCGAGATAGGCACTGCCGCCGGCGCAGACCAGCACGGTCAGGCGCCACACCCTCTCCCACTTCTCGACACCGCTCCAGTCGGGCCAGACGTACAGGCCGGCGAGAAGCACCGCCACCATGGCACCGCAGGCAACGGCGAGGCGAACGAGGTGACGCCCCCACCCCGGCTGGCGCGTGTACACCCCTGCCTTGCCCAGCCAGCGCCAGAGCAGGAGCAGGTTGAGGTAGCTCGCCAGTGCGCTCGCCATGCCCAGGGCCATGTGCAGGCCGGGAATGGTGGCGATCGCCTGCATCCACGAGCCCGCCTTCTGCGCCGGGCTCGCCCAGAGGAAAAACAGCAGCGCCAGGAAGGCGACGTTGAACACCATGTTCGCCACCAGCGATGCCACGCCGGCGCGCACGGGCGTCCTCGTGTCCTTGCGTGCGTAGAACGCGGGCAGCACCACCTTCACGAGCGCGAAGGCCGGCAGGCCGAAGCTCAGCGCCGAAATGGACAACGAGGCCATCTTCGTGTCGAAAGCGGTGAAGCGGCCGTGCTGGAAGATCGTGGCCACGAGCGGCACGGAAAGGATCATCAGCGCGAACATCGCCGGCACGGCGATCAGCAGGGTGGTACGCAGGCCCCAGTCGAGTGCCCGCGAGAAGCCGTCCTTGTCCGTCGCCACATGGTGGCGCGACAGCGATGGCAGGATCACCGTGCCGAGGGCCACGCCGAACACGCCGAGCGGCAGCTCGAGGAAGCGGTCGGCCTGCGACAGCCAGCTCTGCGAACCGGCGATCAGCAGCGAGGCGATCACCGTGTCCAGCAGCAAATTGATCTGGGCCACCGACGAACCGAACAGCGTCGGCACCATCAGCGTCATGATCCGCCGCACGTCCGGCGAGCTCCAGCCCCAACGCGGCAGCGCCAGCAGGTCGAGGCTGCGCAAGGCGGGCAGCTGGAAGGCCAGTTGCAGGGCGCCGGCCAGCAGGATCGCCCAGCCCATGGCCATGATCGGCGTGTGCAGGCGCGGCGCCAGCCATAGAGCGCCGGCGATCATGCACAGGTTGAGGATGACGGGCGTGAGTGCCGGAAGCCCGAAGCGGTGGAAGCTGTTCAGCGCCCCGCCCGACAGCGCGGTGAGCGACACGAAAAGCAGGAACGGGAAGGTCAGCCGCAGCAGGTCCACGGTGAGTTCGAACTTGTCGGGCGCCTCGATGGCGCCCGGCGAGAACAGTGCGGTGACCTGCGGGGCGAAGATCACTCCCAGCGCCACCACCACCGTGAGCACGCCGCCGAGCGTGCCCGAGGTGAGCGCCATCAGCCGCTTCAGGTCGGCATGCGGCCGGGTTTCCTTCACCTCGGTGAAAACCGGCACGAAGGCGGTGGAGAACGAGCCTTCGGCGAACAGCCGGCGCATGAAGTTGGGGATGCGGAAGGCGACCCAGAACGCGTCCGTGGCCGCGTTGGCGCCGAAGGAGGCGTTGATGGCCATGTCGCGCACCAGCCCGAGCACGCGCGAAACCATGGTCATGCCGCTGAAGCTGAGCACGCCGCGTAGGAGACTGGGGGTTTTCATCCGGTCGAAAGCTGCCTTGTGACGATCAGCACGGCTCGGGAAGCCGCCGCAAACCCCTAGTTTGACAGTGACGCCGGGGCGGAGGACAGTCCGGCTTCTGAAAATTCGCGGGCCATGACGGTTAAAATCCCTTGTGGGAGCCGGCTACGCCGGCGATACCGCGGCAGCGGGTCAGCTTGCCGCAAGCACCCATCGCCGCTGAAGCGGCTCCCACAGGGGAAGCAGGCCCTAAGCTATTGACGCGGCCCGCCTTTGGCTCCAAAATGAGCGTCTTTTTTAAAACCAACCGAACTCTGGAGCTTTACCTTGGCCAACATCAAGTCCGCGAAGAAGCGTGCGCGTCAGTCGGAGCAGCGCCGTCTGCGCAACGTCAGCGCGCGTTCCATGGTGCGTTCCGCACTGAAGAAGGTCGTCAAGGCGATCGACGCCAAGGATAAGGCCGGCGCCGTCAGCGCCTACGCCGTCGCCGTGCCGGTGATGGATCGTTACGCTGCCCGTGGCCTCATCCACAAGAACAAGGCCGCTCGCCACAAGAGCCGCCTGAACGCGAAGATCCGCGACCTGGCGTAAGCCTGCGCGACATCGCTGTTGCAAAAAAGCCGGCTTAAGCCGGCTTTTTTGTTGCTCCTTGCCTGGGGTCCCTTCCTACGGGAACCGCTTCTTGTAGGAGCCACTTTATGGGAGCCGCTCTTTGTGGGAGCCGCTTCAGCGGCGATCCCGCGGCAGCGGGCCAACTTACCGCAAGCACCCATCGCCGCTGAAGCGGCTCCCACACAAGCGCCACTCATTCGCCGCGCATGCGGACGTCGTCCGCCGCTTCCGTCCGCTCGCGTCGTGCCGCGCGTTCCGCGTCGAAGAACTGCTGCACCTTCAGGCATACATCCCAGGTACCCACCTCGCCCGCCGCCGACACCACGAACCACGGAGCCGTCCATTCGAGACGAGCGACGATATCGTCCACCACGCTCTTCAGCTCGTCCTCGTCGTCGATGACGTCGGACTTGTTGATCACCAGCCAACGCGGGCGCTCGACCAGTTCGCTGTCGAATTGCTGGAGCTCGTGCTCGATGGCCCGCACCTGCTCCACCGGGTCGGAACCGTCGATGGGGCGGATATCGACCACGTGCAGCAGCAGGCTGGTGCGCGAGACGTGACGGAGGAACTGGATGCCCAGGCCCGCGCCGTCCGCGGCCCCCTCGATGATGCCGGGGATGTCGGCGATCACGAAGCTCTGGTCGGTGCCGATGCGCACCACGCCCAGGTTCGGATGCAGCGTGGTGAACGGGTAGTCGGCCACGCGCGGCGTTGCCGCCGAAACGGCACGAATGAACGTGCTCTTGCCCGCATTGGGGAAGCCCAGCAGGCCCACGTCGGCGAGCAGGCGGAGTTCCAGCTTGAGGTCGCGCACTTCGCCCGGCGTGCCCGGGGTGGACTTGCGCGGAGCGCGGTTCACCGAGCTCTTGAAATGGATGTTGCCGAGGCCACCGCGACCGCCCTGCGCCACCTTCAGGCGCTGGCCGTGCGCGGTGAGGTCGCCGATCACTTCGTCGGTGTCGACGTTGGTGACCACCGTGCCCACGGGCACGCGAACCTCGATGTCCTCGCCGCCCTTGCCGTACATCTGGCTGCCCATGCCGCCCTGGCCGCGCGGGGCCTTGAACGAGCGCATGTGGCGGAAGTCGACGAGCGTGTTGAGGCCCTCGTCGGCAACCAGCCACACCGAGCCTCCGCTGCCGCCGTCGCCGCCGTCCGGGCCGCCGAAGGGGATGAATTTCTCGCGCCGGAAGCTCACGCAGCCGTTGCCGCCGTCACCGGCCGAGACTCTGATTTGCGCTTCGTCGACGAATTTCATGGAAGGGAGACCTGGATGGAGTTGATGCCGCCGTAGAAACGAAAAGCCCCGCCTATGGCGGGGCCTTCGCTATCGCGTCGGGAAGGCTTACGCCTGGACGACGTCGACGAACTTGCGGCCCTTGTCGCCGCGGGTCTTGAACGACACGGTGCCGTCGACCAGCGCGAACAGGGTGTGGTCGCGGCCGAGGCCGACGCCCACGCCGGCGTGGAACTTGGTACCACGCTGGCGAACGATGATGTTACCGGCTTCGACAGCCTGGCCACCGTAGATCTTCACGCCGAGGTACTTCGGGTTCGAATCGCGGCCGTTACGGCTGGAACCTACGCCTTTTTTATGTGCCATGACTTATATCCTCCGGCGACTCAGGCGTTGATGCCCGTGATCTCGATTTCGGTGTAATGCTGACGGTGTCCCTGCGTGCGCTTGTAGTGCTTGCGACGACGGAACTTGACGATGCGGATCTTATCGGCGCGGCCGTGGGCGCGAACCTTCGCGCTGACGGTGGCACCGGCGACCAGCGGGGCGCCAACGGTGATCGACTCACCTTCGCCGACGAGGAGGACCTGGTCGAACTGGATGGTGGAATCGACTTCGGCGTTGAGCAGTTCGACGCGCAGGACTTCGCCTGCCATCACGCGATACTGCTTGCCACCGGTCTTGATGACTGCGTAGCTCATGGGAGTTTCCTGTTGCTGATTATGTAGTTCTTTTTGGGTGTTGCGGGTCGTACGAACCGCGAATTATAGCGGGCCGCAAAAGGCAAGGTCAATCAGGCGGTTAAGAATAAACCTCTCAGGCGTCCCCATATCGCCGGTCGCACGATAATCGTTACTGATCAGGCACTTAGATAGCCACCTTCAAAGGCGCACCGTGGGAGCCGCTTCAGAGGCGATGGGTGCTCGCGGCAGCCTGCCCGCTGCCGCGGGATCGCCGACATAGCCGGCTCCCACCCTTTGACAACTTACTTCTTCGGGGCCGGGGCGGGCGCCGGCTTGGCCGCGCCCGTGGCCGGGCACTGGCCCTGCTGGTTCAGGGTGCCCTGGCTCTGCAGCTGGGCAATCATCTGCTTGCCGCGCTCCTGGCCCCACTGCTTGCCGATCTGCATGCCCTCGGCCATCGTGGCCGGCATCTGCGTGATCACCTTCTGGCCCAGCGGCGAGCGGTAGAACTTGAGCAGGCCGTCGATGTCCTCGGCCGTGAAATGCTTCTGGTAGACCGGCACCATGCGGCCGATCAGCTGGTTGGTGGCGTTGGCGTCCACGAAGCCCTGCCAGTAGCTTGCCGGCACGCACGGCAGCGCGTTCTGCATCACCCCCGCCATCTGGCTGTTCATCTGGCTGAGCATGCGCCCCATGCCCACCGCGTCCATCAGCTGCCGCACCTGCTGCTCGGAGGGCACGGCCGCCAGCGCCTGGCCCGCACAACCCGCCAGCACGAGGCCGGCGGCAATCCCTGTCCACTTACGC
This sequence comes from Luteibacter sp. HAY1-4A, assembly GCF_056755355.1. Classification (NCBI taxonomy): domain Bacteria; kingdom Pseudomonadati; phylum Pseudomonadota; class Gammaproteobacteria; order Lysobacterales; family Rhodanobacteraceae; genus Luteibacter; species Luteibacter sp. HAY1-4A. Next base: position 2,673 of record NZ_JBNDHZ010000023.1, on the reverse strand, counting down.
ATGCGTGTCTTCCTCTTCGGATGATTGGCTCTGATCCCTCCCCGGGATCGCGCCATGGTAGCCCCGCCGCCGGCGCCTGGTCACCCTCGCCCGGCTGGCTGCCAGTCCCTCATAACAAATGTGATGAACCGTCAAAAGTCCACGCGGCATGAAGGCCGGAAACCCTTGGTATAGTCATCGACTTCCCCCATTTACGTCGGCACATGGACAGCATTCGCATCCGCGGCGCCCGCACGCACAATCTCAAGAATATCGACCTCGACCTGCCCCGCGATCGCCTGATCGTGATCACGGGATTGTCCGGGTCCGGCAAATCCTCGCTGGCCTTCGACACGATCTATGCCGAAGGCCAGCGCCGTTACGTCGAGTCGCTGTCGGCTTATGCCCGGCAGTTCCTCTCGATGATGGAAAAGCCGGACGTGGACACGATCGAAGGGCTCTCGCCCGCCATCTCGATCGAGCAGAAGTCCACGTCGCACAACCCACGCTCCACCGTCGGTACGATCACCGAGGTGTACGACTACCTGCGCCTGCTCTATGCGCGTGTAGGCACTCCCCGGTGCCCGAACCACGGCATTCCGCTCGAGGCGCAGACCGTCAGCCAGATGGTGGACACCGCGCTGGCGCTGGATGCCGACAAGCGGTGGATGCTCCTGGCGCCGGTGATCCGCGAGCGCAAGGGCGAGCACGTGCAGGTGTTCGAACAGCTGCGCGCCCAGGGCTTCGTGCGTGCCCGCGTGGACGGCGAGGTCTACGACCTCGACGCCGTGCCGCCGCTCACACTGCGCCAGAAGCACACGATCGAGGCGGTGATCGACCGCTTCCGTCCGCGCGACGACATCAAGCAGCGCCTCGCGGAGTCCTTCGAGACAGCGCTGCGCCTCGGCGACGGCATCGTGATCCTCGTGGACATGGACGATGCCAAGGCGCAGGAACAGCTGTTCTCCTCGCGCTATTCCTGCCCGATGTGCGACTACTCGCTGCCGGAGCTGGAGCCACGCCTCTTCTCGTTCAATTCCCCGGTGGGCGCCTGCCCCACCTGCGACGGCCTGGGCATCACCCAGGTGTTCGATCCCGCGCGTGTCGTGGGCCATCCGGAGCTCAGCCTCGCGGGCGGCGCCATTCGCGGCTGGGACCGCCGCAATCCGTACTACTACCAGATGGTGACCTCGCTGGCGAAGCACTACGGCTTCGATCCGGAGACGCCCTGGCGCGAGCTTCCGAAGTCCGCGCAGAACGCGGTGCTCAACGGTTCCGGCCGTGAACTGATTCCGTTCCGCTACATCACCGAGCGCGGCGGCAAGGTCACCCGCGAACACAAGTTCGAGGGCATCCTGCCGAACCTGGAACGCCGTTACCGCGAAACCGAATCGGCCGCCGTGCGCGAAGAACTCTCGCGCTACATCGCGGACCATCCCTGCCCCGATTGCCAAGGCCAGCGCCTGAATCCGTCGGCGCGCAATGTCTTCGTGGCCGACCGTGCGATACCCGAGCTCACGTCCCTGGCGATCGACTCGGCGCTCACCTTCTTCGAGAAGCTGAAGCTGCCGGGCTGGCGCGGCGAGATCGCGGTGAAGATCGTGAAGGAGATCCGCGAGCGACTCACCTTCCTGAACGACGTGGGCCTCAACTACCTCACGCTCGACCGCCAGGCGGATTCGCTCTCCGGCGGCGAGGCACAGCGCATCCGCCTGGCCAGCCAGATCGGTGCCGGCCTCGTGGGCGTGATGTACGTGCTCGACGAGCCGTCGATCGGCCTGCACCAGCGCGACAACGAACGCCTGCTCGGCACGCTTACCCGCCTGCGCGACCTCGGCAACACGGTCATCGTGGTGGAACACGACGAGGACGCCATCCGCGCGGCCGACCATATCCTGGACATCGGCCCCGGCGCGGGCGTGCACGGCGGGCACATCGTCGCCGAGGGCACGCTCGACCAGGTGCTGGCGTCGCCGGCGTCGGTCACTGCGAAGTACCTTAGCGGCGAACGTGGCATCCAGGTGCCCGAGAAGCGCCGCCAGGCGCGCGACGACCAGTGGATCGAGCTCAAGGGCGCCAGCGGCAACAATCTGAAGGACGTGGACGTGCGCATCCCGGTGGGCACCTTCACGTGCGTAACGGGCGTGTCCGGTTCCGGCAAGTCCACCCTCATCAACGACACGTTCTACCGCCTGGCCGCGATGGAACTCAACGGCGCGGGCGAGCAGCCGGCACCGTACGAATCCATCGAGGGCCTGGAGCTGTTCGACAAGGTCGTGGACATCGACCAGTCGCCAATCGGCCGTACGCCGCGTTCGAACCCGGCCACGTACACCGGCCTGTTCACGCCGCTGCGCGAGCTGTATGCGCAGGTGCCGGAATCGCGCCAGCGCGGCTACACGCCGGGCCGCTTCAGCTTCAACGTGCGCGGCGGCCGCTGCGAGGCCTGCGAAGGCGACGGCATGATCAAGGTGGAAATGCATTTCCTCCCCGACGTGTACGTGCCCTGCGACGTGTGCCACGGCAAGCGCTACAACCGGGAAACGCTGGAGGTCATGTACAAGGGCCACACCATCGCCGACGTGCTCGACATGACGGTGGAAGACGCGTTCAAGCTGTTCGAGAACGTGCCGGTGATCGCGCGCAAGCTGGAAACGCTGCGTGCGGTGGGACTCGACTACATCAAACTCGGAC